>CANQDY010000169.1 GCA_947593895.1 uncultured Bacilli bacterium | reverse complement strand
TAATGATTCCGAATATTTATAAATGGGTTGGTGAATGTTTACCAGCAGTATTACATGTATCAGCAAGAAGCTTAGCAACTCGTTCACTTTCGATTTTCGGTGATCATCAAGATATTTATGCTTGTAGACAAACCGGTGCAACAATGATGTGTGCTCACTCAGTTCAAGAATGTGCTGATTTAGCTCCTGTTGCTCACTTAATTGCAATTAAATCACAAGCTCCAGTTATTAATTTCTTTGATGGATTTAGAACATCTCACGAAATTCAAAATGTTGAATTTGTTGATAACGCTGAATGGAATAAATTAATTGACCAAGATGCTTTAAAGGCATTTAGAGATCATGCTTTAAACCCACATAGTCATCCAGTAACTCGTGGTGGAGCAGAAAATGACGATATCTATTTCCAAGGTAGGGAAGCACAAAATTCTCACTATTCCAAAGTTATTGAAATTGCTGATGAGTATTTTAAAGAAGCTTCTAGATTAACTGGAAGAACATATGCTCCATTTGTTTACTATGGTGCAAAAGATGCAACAAAAGTTATTGTTGCAATGGGTTCAGTAACTGAATGTATTAGAGAAGTTGTTGATGCATTAATGGCTAAAGGAGAAAAAGTTGGCGTTGTAAAAGTTCATTTATATCGTCCTTTCTCATCAAAACATTTAGTTAATGCTTTACCAAAGATTGTTAAAAAGATTGCGGTTCTTGATCGTACAAAAGAAATGGGGGCAACAGGCGAGCCATTATATCTTGATGTTGTTGCAGCATTAGAGCAAGAAAATGTTAAAGTTGATCTTTTAATTGGTGGACGTTATGGTTTATCAAGTAAAGATACACAACCAAAACATATGAAAGCAGTTTATGATTTCCTTGATGCAGATAAAGTATGGACTGGATTTACTGTTGGAATTAACGATGATGTAACTCATTTATCAATCCCAGTTGATGATACATTCCATGTTGATGGAAATTATACTTCATGCTTATTCTATGGACTTGGTTCGGATGGTACAGTTTCCGCAAATAAATCTTCAATCAAAATTATTGGTGATGCAACCGGACAATATGCGCAAGCATATTTTGCATATGACTCAAGAAAAGCTGGCGGTGTAACTCGTTCACATTTAAGATTTGGTAAAGAACCAATTCATTCAACATATTATATTGAACATGCTGATTTCTTATCATGTTCACTTGATTCGTATATTTTCAAATTTGACATGCTAAAATGCTTAAAGGATGGTGGAACATTCTTATTAAATACCGATATTCCTGCTGATCAATTAGAAGCAAGACTTCCAAATCGTATTAAGAAACAATTAGCATTAAAACATGCAAAATTTTATATTATCGATGCAAATAAGATTGCTGGAGAAATTGGGCTTGGTAGAAGAACAAATACTATTTTACAAGCTTCATTCTTCTACTTAAATCAAAATATTATGCCATATTCTGAAGCACAAGATTGGATGAAAAAATTTGCTAAAAAATCTTATGCTAAAAAAGGCGATGACATTGTTATGATGAACTGGAAAGCAATTGATGCTGGTGCAGAAGGTTTAATTGAAGTTAAGGTTAATCCAGATTGGGCAAACTTACCAGGTGATAAAGTTTACGCAACAACTGGTGATGAATATTTTGATAACTATGTTAATGTTATTAATTCGTTAGATGGTTATGATCTCCCAGTAAGTAAATTTACTGAATACGAACTTTTAACTGGTACTATGAGAAATGATATTACTTTTAAAGAAAAAAGATCTATTGCCGATAAAGTGCCAAGTTGGATTAAAGAAAATTGTATTCAATGCGGGCAATGTGCATTCGTATGTCCTCATGCAACAATCAGACCATTCTTAATCAATGATGAAGAAATGAAAGGTATGCCTGAAAATGTTAAGGAAGATGTTTTAGACGCAATGGGTGGACCTTCAGTTAAAGGACTTAAATTTAGAATTCAAGTTACTCCAAGAAATTGTGTTGGATGTGGCATCTGTGCAGTTGAATGTCCAGGTAAAAGAGTTAAAGATGAAAATGGTGAATTTGTTGTTAAGAAAGCTCTTAAGATGGTTGAAGCAAAATCTCAATTTGATGTTCAAGAACCTGCTGCAGATTACTTATACAAACATATTGAATATAAGAGCAATGTTGCTCCAGTTACAACTGTAAAAGGCGCATCATTATTAATGCCTTATGTTGAAATTTCTGGAGCCTGTGCTGGATGTGGTGAAACTCCATATTACCGTTTAGCTTCTCAATTATTTGGTAAAGATATGTTGATTGCTAACGCAACTGGATGTTCTTCAATTTATAATGGCTCAACTCCATTAACTCCATTTTGTACCGATAAAAATGGTGAAGGTATTGCTTGGGCAAACTCATTATTTGAAGATAACGCTGAATATGGTTATGGTATGAGAGTTGCCACAAACTATAAACTTGCTGAAATTGTTCGTATTATCGAAGAAAATAAAGATAGTTGTGAAGACGAATTAAAAGCAATTCTAGATGATTATGT
>CANQDY010000168.1 GCA_947593895.1 uncultured Bacilli bacterium | reverse complement strand
GCCTCCACGTGGAGGTTTATAAAAATATCCGGATGTTTGTGAATTTGTTACTAAACCTATTACTTTATTTTCATTACTAGATAAATTATCAAAATACTCAACATATTTTTGTTGTAAAAATTCTTCTAGCGCAGCCATCCCGCTGTTTTTGTTTAGCTGTCATCGCATTAGTTATAATCCCGATTTTCTCCTACAATTGCGTTTAGAGATACACCGCGCTAATATAAGAAGTACAATGATAGTCAAAATATTCTCTTATGATTAAAATTTCCAGCATTAAATAATTATTGCAGAACAAAGCAGCGTTATTAATTATATCCCGCTTTTTCATCACTATGCCACCAGTTGGTAAATTTCTCTAACGGAGACCAATCCAAAACATTTGAACAACCACTTAAATAAAGTTTCAAATTAGAATTATTTTCTCTCAATCCTGCTAAAATTTTCAAATTTTCTCCACCTGAAAAAATACTATTTTTTAAATCAATATAATTTAATGATGTCATATTTCTTAGCTCTGACAAGTCTGTTACTGAGCAATTATTCATAACAAGTTTCGTAAGTCCACTAAGTAAACTGATTCCCTCTAAAGAAATAAATCCTGAATTATTTTGTAATGTAAGCGTTTCTAAATTAACCATATTTCCTATTCCATCTAACTTCAAAACATTATTACAATTTTTAGAGATGTTGTATTAAATTTATTCAAAATATTACTTAAATCACTAATTTCTCTTAATCCAACCAATTGTAACTCAATTCTTTCATCTTCATCCCAAATTTTAGAACTAAGAGAAGATATAACATTAGATGCAGCAACGTAATCATAAGTCCCACCCTTTGCGAATCTTAAATAAGTAAGACTATTTAAATTTGATAAATTTGGAAAGCTAGCACAATCTTCAAAAGTTATCGAGTTAACTCCACTTGGCAATGTAATACTTTTAAAGTTAAAACTCCTCATATTAATCGTCTTCAAACCACTCATACCACTTAAATTAATATCAGAATCAGTGTCACTCCAACTTAAATACCAGTTACCATAGTCCATATAAATTGAAGATATATTTGTTAAAGTTCCAAGTTGATTAAACAACGCAGGAGTTCCGCAAATATAATCCCCAAAAACCGTGTATAGTTGACGTATATCCGCATATTCCCTATGTAATTCTCTATGAGCTTCAAATTTATATTAGAATTATTAATTCCTAAACACTCAAGCTTAACATATCGAATATTATCTAAATCAACTATAGAAGTACCTAATATCGACAAAGCAATTAAGTTTGGAGTATTTGTTATTTCTTTTTCTTTATCTCTTATAAAATCTAAATTTAAAAGATTAGTATTACAACAATCAACTTTCTCAACTTGCTTCCAGCTTCCTACAATTTCTGTAAAAACGCTTGTAAATTCTTCTTTACTAATTTCCACACCATTTCTCGTTAGTTTCAACTCATGAAGACCTGCTATTACTATGCCGGAATGACCTTTAAGTCCTCTAAATTCCTCTACATCTAGCGAAGCACTGTTCAATCCAATTGATTTTTGATTATCAGAAAGAACAGCTAAAGAATATTTAGCATTCAGTTTATACCACCCTTTCATATTATTTAAAAAATCTTTTATACTTCTCACATCATCAATATCAAAAGAATCCATTCCCATGAGTAATTCGCTAAGTTTATCGCAATTCTTTACATAACTAAGTATTTTACATTTACCATGTTCGCCGTTGAGTACACTTAAAACCAACAAATTTTTTAAAAATTGTATTTCATAAAGTGAATTTTCTTCATTTTTGTATTCTAAAGTATCATAAATACCTAATTTTTCTAAATCATATAAGTAAATTTTTTCTAATAAACTACAATTTTTTATTCCTTTTAAAGTAATTATATTATTTACTGATATATTTAAAAGTCTTACATTACTAAATCCCTCTAAAAAACTTAAATTCCCTTCTAATATATTATTATGAATATAAAGTTTTTTTACTGATTTTTTTAACGAATCACTTATTTTTAATAAACAAGATAAATCAGTTATATTAGATTTTGTAGATAAATAAAAGCTATTGGTTCCTAACTCGTCATCATTCCACCCACCACAAATAGCTAAAATACTTAATTTTTCAAAATGCCCAACTGAAATTCCTGTAGTTCCGTTCTGTTACTCCACATAATTTTTTCATTTCTTCATTTCCATCTATATTTTCAGTATCATTTATTATAAATTTTAAAACTTCAAGATTTTCGCATTTTGCTAATTCATCGTAATTTTCTACTGTTGTATTTTGAAAAACTAAAGTTTTTAATCCTGGAACTAATTCTAAACCAACTAACTTTCCTAATATAGCCCCATCAAATGTTATTGAATTTAAGTTAATCAAATTATAAAAATCAGAAAATTCTTTTACATTATCTTCTTCTGTAATTGTAATACTCGTTACATTTTTTACTTCACTTAATGACAAATTTCCATCACTATTTAAATCATATTTCTTTAAATAATCAAATAAATT
>CANQDY010000167.1 GCA_947593895.1 uncultured Bacilli bacterium | reverse complement strand
TCCGATATTTTAAAATTCTTTGACTTTGAGTTCTAATTGTTCACTAGTTTTTGACTTAATCGACGGAAGTCAGGTTTGATATTTTCATAGAAATAATAATTCGAATTGTAGCAATTTATACTATATTTATATTTATTATTCAGTGCTTATATGGAAAAACATTTAAGCATTTAAAATCAATATTTGTTTCAAAATTTAAAGGATAAAAATACTCATTTTTTCTTCTTATATTTAACTCGTAAAGTTTTAAATAACATTTTATTTTCTTGTGGAACTTGATATGAATCACAAATTTTTTGAATTGCTCGTGAAACTATCGAATAATCTAATTCACATTCATTCAAATATGCGTATGTTCTTCTTGGAAAGTAAATAGCTAAGTAAGAAATAAGCCAAGCTTCAGCCATTATTACATAATATTCTTTATCATTTTTTAATAAACCGGTTATTTGATCAAATATTTCTTCTTTTTTAACTAATGAAGTTATAAATAAAACATAACCCCATCTTCTAACAAACGGAAGAGATGAATTTACATATTTTTTTGCCTTTTTTAAAGCAAATTGTGGATTAATATTTTTAACAAATTGAGTCAACTGATCAACATGCCACCAATCCCTAAGGTTTAAAAAATTATCTTCAATAAATTTAAATTTCTCTTCGTTAGTTTTCATTTGGCCAAGACTAACTTGGAAATAAGTTCGATGATATTCTTGATGATATAATACTAAATCTTTTAAGCAAGATACATCTTGTTTTTCTTTTATCAATCTTAAATTGAGTTTATCAACATCTTTAGTTTTGTAATTTTTTGGTAATTGGTTAAACTCTTTTTTTATTTCTTCTAATGTCATTAATTTCAACCTCTACAACAAATAGATATTATTTTCCTCTAATTTTTTAACATCTTCATCTTTCCAAATTGAAACTTGAACTTCTCCAATATGAGCTTTTTTTAACATGTACATACAAAGACGAGATTGACCAATTCCTCCACCTATTGATAAAGGCAAACATTTATTAACAATTGACTGACAATAAAAATTATTTATTTTATCCATTTGATTGCTTTTCTTTAATTGCGAAATTAAGCTATCCTCATTTACTCTAATTCCCATACTTGATATTTCAAAAGCCATATCATATAAAGAATAATACAAAACCAAATCTCCATTTAAATTCCAATCATCATAGTCGGGTGCTCTACCATCATGAGGTGAGCCATCCTTTAAATCCCACCCAATTTGATAAATAAATACAGCATGATGAATTCTACAAATTGCATCCTCTCTTTCTTTTCTAGTTAAATTTGGATACATATTTTCTAATTTTAATGCCGAAATAAAATATATTTGCTTAGGTAATTCTTGATTTAAAGATGGATATTTACTTACAATTTTTTTCTCTAAAAAAAGAATAGATTGATAAATTTTCTTTACCGTATTTTTTAAATAATCAAGATTTCTTTGCTCTTTAGTAATTACTTTTTCCCAGTCCCATTGGTCAACATATATTGAATGATAAAAATCTAAGTTTTCATCTTTCCTTATTGCGTTCATATCAGTATAAATTCCTTCATCAGGTTGAAAATTATATTTTTTAAGCGCTAATCTCTTCCATTTTGCAAGTGAATGAACTATTTCTATTTGATCATTAATCCCATTTATTGAAAAATTAATTGGTTCCTCAACTCCATTTAAACCATCATTTAATCCACTAGATTTTAATACGAACATTGGAGCGCTTATTCTTTTTAAATTTAATCTTTTTTCTAATTCTTTTTGGAATGTTTCCTTAACAAATTTTATAGCACTTTGCGTATCTTTTAAATTAAGTAAAGAACAATAATTTAAATCTTTTATTTTTTTCATAGGTAACCTCACTATTTCATTACATAAAACATAACATATTATACAATATTTTACTGATGTGAGATATAAATTGATTTATATTTAAAAATGATTAATTAAATAATTAACCCTCAAAAATTTCTGCATTTTTCATACTCGAACTTCATGTTTATATTATTTGAGATTCGATTCTTTTTGTCAATTCTGAATATTTTTGATGATTACTCTGTAACAAAGTATAGAAAAACGGCTTTTTGAGCCTTTTTTATTACTTTTTAATCAATGTGGCAGTTGTATTAATCCGAGTCAAAAAATAAATGATCACTTATTTATAGTAGTAACAGGTAGAAGTGATAGAAGTAATATTTATTTTGTTTTTTCTGAAAATAGCAATTTAGATTTAACTAATTATTATAGTGTTTTAAATAATAGTCTATATTTTGGAGATTTATTTAATAAATATCCGGAGCATTTGCAAAATTATGGTTTAAATTTTTCTGATGGAACATCGTTATTTTCAATCTTTTTGACTTTAGCGGAGCGATGGTGTGATGAAAAGTTAAAGGATGTGGAAAATAAAAATAAGTGTAAGGAAGATATAGAAGATTTAAAAAGATTATAGATTCAAAAAAGTTTTCTATGCGTGACAAAAGTAATATAGAGGAAAGGAAAGCGAAAATGCCTGTATACAAAGATAAAAAAAGTGGACTATGGTTT
>CANQDY010000166.1 GCA_947593895.1 uncultured Bacilli bacterium | reverse complement strand
GAATATGCAAATTGGGAACATGTAATAATTGAAGAAAATGGCAAAAAAATTCTTAAAAATACCGCTATTTTAAGTTTAGAAGAAGATTTTAAATTAGGATTTTCTATAAACGATGATTATTTTGAAGAGGCAAAGTTTGATCAATTACATGAATATATTTTGCCAGTTGGCTACTTGTATTACTTTAATGATGAATATTATGGAAAGCCTTTCCAAGTTTTTGGAGCTCAAAATAACAAAATTGAAACTTTAGCTGATTTACTTAAAGAACAAACTGTAACTTTGAAACTTGATGGGGGAACTGAAGAAGATTCTCCTATAGGATATATCGTCAAGAAAGTAAAGGAAGGTCGTTATAAGAATTTTAGTATTTCTTCAAGTGGCAGTCCTCTTTCAAATTTCACGGTCGATTATGAGGAAGAAGAAGGAGAACTTAATAGTACTAACTATCGTTTAGTCTTCAAAAATGTTCCTGTAAGATTTCCAAATGGAACTAAATTGTATGCTGACCTAACACGAAATCTACGAATTGAACTTTTCAAAGTAACTTGGAATGATTTTTCAAGGGCTATGAGTGAAAATTTTGTCGAAGTTCCTATCAACTGTGATTATAATGAAGTCACTTCAAATTATGTATTAAATCAAGGAATAAGAGAGGCTGATCTTAGATTCCCTGCTACGAGTGTAACTGAATATTGTTTAAATGAGCAAGAATTTGATTATTATTTTTATTTCAATAATGCCGCCATTGGAAAGACATTTAAAATATCAATTGGAAATGAAAGTCGAAATATAACAATTACAAATTCTGGTGAAGTAGAGCAATTTAGTTTCTGTGATGGCAAAATTTCTCTCACTTTTGATCCCCAAGCGGTACTTAAAGAGCAAACCGTACCAAGAATTATAGCTACAGGACTTGCAAAAGATTTTATTTCTCCATTGAAAATTGAATTTGTGAGTTAAATCATAAAAATTATATTTTAATCGAACTTTTTAGTTCGATTTTTTTATGAAATAGAGTTTAGATCATAACAAAAACTATCACAAATTTCTTCAAAATTGTTTTTCATGAAAAAGTTTTCCAAAATTGTATTTTTATTGATGACTACATAGAAGTTTTCGCTACCACACTTAATTTGATCTTGAATAGCATAAGAAATCAATCCTGAAGCAACTCCTTTTCTTCGATATTCTTTAAGAGTTGATATTTGACATATATAGGCATTAATTTGAGAAGTGTAAATAAATAATTCAGCAATAGCTTGTCCTTTATAATAGGCAATATAAGGTTGAATATGAAGGTCTTTTAAATTTCTATTTTTTAAAATTTCTTGGTATTTTTCATAATAAGCTTGTGAGTATTTATAAGTTTCATCTATAGGGGAATCTAGGAAAGCTAATTTAAAAATATTAAGTAAATCTAAAGCATCATCTTCACTTGCAGGACGACAACTTATTTGTTCTTCAAACTGACACTTTTTTACTTTGCTTTGATAATTTGTACGATATTTCATCCAACAATTATGAAAGAGTAATTCATGATTTTTAGAGAATTCTTCAATTTCAAGAATGTTATTATCTTCAATGGATTGAAAAAGCACTGCAGGTTTTCTTTTTAAATAAGTAAATTCTTTCTTTATTTCTGTTAAATTAGAAGCAACATCACCAGGGCTTTTTAAATAACAGAAATTATTGTAATAATCATCAATATAGGAAGAAAAAACATATTGCCTATCATCATTTTTCTTAATGTCTATTTGATATATTGGCGCTATTGTATTGTAAAAATGGTTTACAAAGTCAGTTATTTTATTTATGCGAAGATGTTTGATTAATGTAGTTATGGTAAAAACAAGCATGATAATTTCACTAATAGAGGTGACATAGGCTTGGACACTGATATCGTAAGTTATCAATAATATACATGATAAAATATAACCTATTCTAAAAATTGTCATATTATTTTGCCAAGTCGTGTAGGTTAAAAGACAAAGGTTCACTAACATAAATAAATCTTTATTATCATTTCTTAAAAGTAGGGAAATTAAAACAAAGTAAATTTCAAAAATAACAACGAAAATCAATTCAGGTTTTTTATTATATTTAGCATAGGCATAATAAATAAAAGTTCTTAAAGTTGCTCCTCCTACTAATAAACAACCTAAATATCTTCCCAATAAAAGATAAGTAACTAGCATTGTGATGTTAGATAAGGTCATAAAGAACATAACTTTATATTTTTGTTTACAAAATAGACCAATTACTGTAGTAATTATCGTTATTATACTGATTAATTGGGCTATCAAAAATTTATTTCCTAATTGAGCTATTAAAAATATATTTCCTCCATCTGCAGTTTTTTTAACTTTTATATATCTTGATTATAAATTTTTTGCCATATCAATAAAGCGGATATGATAACCATTTCTTTTATAAAATTCGATAGCATGATCATTATAGCCAAATACCCCAAGGATAATGTTGTGGCAACCTTGTAAAGAAAGGTATTTTTCCATTGAGTTAAGCAATATTTTACCATAACCCTTGGCTCTAGAATTTTTGGAAACAATA
>CANQDY010000165.1 GCA_947593895.1 uncultured Bacilli bacterium | reverse complement strand
GCTATATGAATATGAATTTTGTCAGAAAACTTCCAACTCCACAGGAAATCAAACAAATGTATCCCGCTGATGAAGAAATAATTAATATTAAGAGTAAAAATGATGAAGAAATTAGAAAGGTTTTTTCTGGAGAAAGTGATCGTTTTATTCTGATAATTGGACCTTGTTCAGCTGATCGGGAAGATGCAGTAATTGAATATATTAAAAAATTAAGAAAAATTGAAGATCAAGTAAAAGATGTTCTTCTAATTATTCCGAGAATTTATACAAATAAGCCAAGAACTACCGGTGAAGGATATAAAGGAATGTTACATCAACCAGATCCATTGAGTAATCCGGATATGTTAAAAGGATTAATTGCAATTAGAAAACTTCATATGAGAGCAATTAAAGAAACCGGATTTAGTTGCGCGGACGAAATGCTTTATCCAGAAAATCATCGCTACTTGTCAGATTTACTTTCTTATGTTGCTGTTGGAGCCCGTTCGGTTGAAAATCAGCAACATCGCTTAACATCAAGTGGTCTTGAAGTACCAGTTGGTATGAAAAACCCAACTAGTGGTGATATTTCCGTTATGTTGAATGCGATTAAAGCAGCTCAACATCCTCATACTTTTATCTATCGAGGGTGGGAAGTTAAGTCAAAAGGAAACGCATATGCTCACGCTATCCTTCGTGGCTATGTTGATAAACAAGGACTATCTCATCCAAACTATCATTATGAAGATTTGATTAGTTTGGCTAAATTATATAATGTGGACTATTTTATTAATCCAGCAGTAATTATTGATGTTAACCATTCTAATTCTTCAAAGCAATATGAAGAGCAAATTAGAATTAGTAAGGAAATTCTTCATTCAACACGTCATAATTATTTGATTCACAAAATGGTTAAAGGCTTAATGATTGAATCATATCTGGAAGATGGATTTCAAAAGGTTGATGGAGGAGTATATGGAAAATCAATTACTGATCCTTGTCTTGGATGGGAAAAGACAGAAAAACTTATTTTAGACATTGCCAATTTAAGAAGATTAGAATTAAAAATGTATAGTGAGGAAAAAACTGATGAATAAGACACTGATGACCGATTTTTATGAACTAACAATGGCCCAAACTTATTTTGATTTGCATGAAGAAAATAAAATTGCATATTTTGATGTTTTTTATCGTATTAATCCCTTTAATGGTGGATATGCAATTTTTGGTGGACTTGACGAAATTATTGAATATATTAAAAATTTTAAATTTGATGACAAAGATATTGAGTATTTAAGAAGCTTAAATTATTTTAGTGAAGCATTTTTAAATCATCTTAAATCACTTCATTTTACTGGTGACATTTATTCAGTTGAAGATGGTACGCCAATTTTTCCAAATGAACCAGTTATAACTATTAAAGCTCCAATTATTGAAGCCCAAATTTTAGAAACCTCTATTTTGTCTGCTTTTAATCATGGAACATTAGTTACAACCGCAAGTAAGAGAATCACAACTGCAGCTGGTAAGATTCCTGTTATGGAATTTGGTGCAAGAAGAGCGAGAGGAATTGATTCAGCAATTGATGCGAGTAAATACGCTTATGTTGGAGGATGTGCTGGAACTTCAAATACATTTACTGCGAAAAAGTATAATATTCCAGTTTTAGGAACTATGGCTCATTCACTTGTTTGTGATAATGAGAATGAATATCAGGCATTTTTAGATTATGCAAAAAGTAATCCCAATAATTGTATATTTTTAGTTGATACATATGATACATTAAAAAGTGGAATTCCAAACGCAATTAAAGTTGCCAATGACTACCTAAAACCAAATGGACTAAAATTCAAGGGAATCAGAATTGATTCAGGTGATTTAGCGTATTTATCAAAAAAAGCCAGAAAAATGCTTGATGATGCAGGATATAAAGATACTCAGATTTGTTTGTCCAATGGTTTAACTGAAGAAACAATTTGTTCATTAATTGCTCAAGGCGCTTGCTTTAATTCTTTGGGTGTTGGTGATAATATTGCCGCCTCTTTAGAAAGAGTTGGAGGAGTATATAAACTTGTTGCAATTGAAAAAGATAATAAGATTGTTCCAAAAATTAAAGTCAGCAATGATCAATTAAAAACAACTAATCCAGGTTATAAAGAATTATATCGATTCTATAATTTAGAAAATGGTTATTGTTTGGGCGATTTAATTTGTCTTCATGATGAAGTTATACCAAATGATAAATATACATTAATTAGTCCTGTTGAAGAATGGAAAAGATCAACAATTACTAATTATCGAGTTGTTAAACTTAAGAAGATAATTTTTAAAAATGGTAAATTGGTTTATGATATTCCAGAAATTCATAAACGAAAAAAATATTGTGAAGAGCAATTTGAAACAATTTATCCAGAAATCAAACGTTTATATAATCCACATGAATATTATGTTGATTTAAGTGAAAAACTTTTATTTCTTAAAAAACAAATGATTAAAAATGCAATAAAAAATAATCAAAAATAAATTTACATGTTATAATAATTTTATTATAAGACTAACTATTAAAGAAAAAATTTAAGTATTCTAAAAAAATAATAATTAGTCACAACAAAAAGAACTTGATGATA
>CANQDY010000164.1 GCA_947593895.1 uncultured Bacilli bacterium | reverse complement strand
AGTTAAATATTAAAAAAGAGAATTTACGTTTCCGTGATCATGATAAAGCTGCATTAGCATTCTATTCTAAGGCAACAACTGATATTGAATATTTATTTCCATTTGGATGGGGAGAATTATGGGGTATTGCGGATCGTACTGATTATGATTTAAAACGTCACATGGAGTATTCGAAAGAGAATCTTACCTATACCGATCCAGCCACAAAGGAGAATTTTATTCCATATTGTGTTGAGCCTGCATTAGGCGTAGATCGATTGGTATTAACTGCATTATGTGATAGTTATGATATAGAAGAACTTGAAAATGATACTAGAATTGTTCTTCACTTGCATCCATTTCTAGCACCATATAAGGCTTGCATCTTACCTTTATCAAAACAATTAAGTGAACCCGCCAGTGATTTATTAAAAAATTTAAGCAAGGATTTATCTGTTACATATGACGAAACTGGATCGATTGGAAAAAGATATCGTCGTCAAGATGCGATTGGAACACCATTTTGTATTACCTATGATTTTGACTCAGTTAATGATCATTGTGTAACAATTAGAGATCGAGATACAATGAAACAGGTTCGTATTTCAATTGAAGAGGTTAATAATTATATTCAGGAACGAATTAAATTTTAGATGGAGTATAGAATGATTTCACCAGAAATAATAGAAGAAATACGGCAAAAAGCTAATATAGTTGATGTAATTTCATCATATATTGAAGTAATAAAAAAAGGCAATTCCTATTTAGCGTGTTGTCCTTTTCATAATGACAAGAACCCATCTCTTCATATTTCGACAAGTAAGCAAATTTTTAAATGTTTTTCTTGCGACAAAGGTGGCAATGTATTTACTTTTGTTCAAGACTATGAAAAAATTCCATTTATTGATGCGGTTAGAAAAGTTGCAAATTTAATTGGGTATCATTGTGATGAATTAGATAAATCAGTGCGTTCGATTGATAATTCTACAAAACTTATCCTATCAACATTGAAAGAAGCATCCACATTATATTCATTTATATTAAAAACCAATGAAGGTATTAAAGGTGTGGAGTATTTAAAAACAAGAAATATTTCAGATGATATGATCGATTATTTTTCTTTAGGGTATTGTCCGGAGGATGGTGAATCATCAATTAAGATTTTAAGAGCAAAAAATATTTCTATTGAGTCACTGGATAAAGCGGGAATTGTAGTTAGAGAAAAAAATCACTTTATTGATCGTTTTAAAGGAAGAATTATTTTTCCACTTTTTAATGAATATGATGAGGTTATAGGTTTTTCCGCAAGAAGAATTAATGATAGTGATGAAGCAAAATATGTAAATTCAATTAACACTGATGTTTTCAATAAATCTAAGGTTTTATACAATTTTCAGAATGCATTAAAAGAAGCACATGATGCAGGATATGTTTATGTAACTGAAGGTTTTATGGATGTGTTTGCTTTATATTTATCAGGAATTAAATCTTCTGTTGCACTAATGGGAACAGCATTTACAAAAGAACATGCAAAATTATTAAAGAAACTTAATGTCGAAGTCAGACTTTGTCTTGATGGTGATGAAGCTGGTCAACATGGAATGTTAAGAATGATTGATATTTTGGAAAATGAAAATATAAAATATCGGATCGTTAATTATAAAAACTGTCTACTAGATCCAGATGAAATTCTTCAAAAATATGGAAGCGAAGTCTTAAAAAAATTTTCTAATCGATTATTTGAACGTGATGATTTTGTTTTTCAATATTATCTTAAAAAGTTTGATTTAAACACTATTGACGGGAAAAGAAACTTTTCAAATCAATTAGTTGAATATGCTTCAAAATTAAAAAATCCAATTGATCGAGAATTATTATTGAAAAAAATATCAGAAAAAACTGGAATTAGTTATGATTCATATGCAAATATTATTAATCAACTTGAGGGAAAGATAAAGAAAGAAGAAGTTGGAAAAGGCGATAAAAATATTTCTATTTCATTAAATACTGTTACAAGTAAAAAGAATATTACCAAATTGCAAAGATGTGAGGATAAAATAATTTCTTTATTGTTAAATTACCCTAATGCAATTTACCATTATAGGCAAGGAAATAATTACTTTAATGATGAAATTTATAATAAAATTGCTGATTATATCATCGATAACTACGAACTTAATAATAATCAGTTTGATGTTTCTAAATTAATAACAACACTATCACAAAAAGATGATGAAATATCTAAAAAAGTTTTAGATAAAATTATTGAGTTACAGGATATTGATCCAAGGCAAATATATAGTGATGATTTGCTAGATGAAAGTATTTCTGCGATGAAAGAAATTGTAGAAAAGGAAGAATTAAATAAAAAATTAAAAAATAAAACGCCACAAGAACAGGCACAAATTATTCAGACATTTTGGAGTAAGAGGAGGTAAATTATGGTAGCAAAAAAAATAAAGGAAACTTATAAAGATGAAGAGGAAGAATTATTGGATGATTCTCCAGTAGAAATTGTTGATGAATTAGATGATTCAGAAACTCTTGATCAAATAAAAAAACGATTTGAAAAAATCGGAAAATCAGAAAAGCAAATTTTACAAGAAGATCAAGAGTTTCTGAATCATCTAATTCATCAACAATTT
>CANQDY010000163.1 GCA_947593895.1 uncultured Bacilli bacterium | reverse complement strand
GTTGAAGTTGTACGTACTATTGACCAACAAAGCCCCGCAAATTTTACGTTATTATCCTTTACATCACCTCTAAAGAAATAAATTGGTAAACCATCATTTCCTCTTTCAGGTGAATTAAATATATATATTCCTTTTCCGTTAGTATCTGATGAAGATTTTTGATAATCAATACCATTTTCTCCTTCTACAAACTCACTTTTTTCAGTAGATAATGGAACATTCTTTGTTAATATTGCAGAAACATTTCTATTTACTGCTGAATTATCAGCTTGTACATAATTTAGTGTAAAAGTTATAGTAATTTCTGTATCTTCACCAATTAATTCTTCTTCACTTATTTCCTTACTATAATAAACTTTAACAATTAGAGTCTCTTTTTGATCAACTCCTAAAAAATCTTTTTCTTGCAATTTACTTCCATCTTCATAAGTTACGTCAGAAACAATTGCGGATAAATCATTTGTTACTGAGAAATTACTACTATCAAGCATAGCATTTACTGTTCCTTTATTTACAACATCCACATTAAAAGAATAATAATCCCCCGGTTTATTTAAAGTTACAGTAAACTCAACAGTAGTAGGATCTGAAATTTGGGCACTATCTGCCAAAACACCACCTTCAACAGACTTTAAATTTTCAAAATGAACATCCCAACGATTCCCTTTAACAGCCAAATTACCAACTACACTTAAAGTAGTACTTAAGATAGCAAAGCCTACACTAATAAACAAAATTAAAACTAAAATTAATCTCATATTTTTCTTGTTCGATTGCATAATTTTTAGCACTCCTTTTTTTAAATAATTCCTATCTTTCCTAAAATTATTAAAAAAGTTTTTTCTTTCCACCATCAACTCATTATTTTAACAAAAAATTTAAATGCATAACTTTAGATAATTTAACTATAATAATTTTTCATTTTAATTATAACTAACTTCTATCATTAAATATCTAAAAACACATATTTCTTATTTCTAATCATAGTTAAATACTTACATTATCAATAATTATATGTGTTATTTATTATATTTTACTTATTTTTAATAATTATTAGTTCTTCTCAAAATATTATTAGATTGTCCAATAATATTTTGAGCATCAGCCATAGCTCTAACTAATTCACCAGTAGAAGAAGGTTGTAATGATTTTAATTTATTTTCAAGAATCTGTTTTTCTGATTCAAGTCTAGCAACTCTTGCATTCAAACTAGATATCTCACGAGCCTGTGATTTTGATAATTCCACGAGTTTTTTACGAGCATTTTCACTCTTAGTAAGTTTCAAATTGTTATCATTTACCATTGATTGTAAATTTCTATTAAGTTCCACTAAATTAGATATTGTTACTGTTACATCATCTAATAAATTTCTCTGTGGAAGACTGCTATTTTTATTTCCATAATCATAACTTTCGACTAAGTTATTATAACCTATATCATCATAATCATATTCATCCTCAACATATATTGGTTCATTAGGTTTAATGATGTTATCAACATTTTCTTCTTCATAATTATATCTATCATATTTATTATATTCTGCAAATTTTTCTGAATTATCCATTTTACCAATTTCACTCGAATCATATTGTTTTTCATCTTCATTAATTTCTTTTTCTAAGGAATCTTCATTAATTACTTTTTCTTCTGATGAACCTTCATTAATTACTTTTTCTTCTGATGAACCTTCATTAATTACTTGCTCTTCTGATGACTCTTCATTAATTAAATTTTCTTCAAGATCTTCTTTTTTTTCTGGCTGATTATCTGGTTCATCATTATTTTCAGTATCTAAAGAAATATTTAATTGTATTTTTTGATCTTCAACCGAATTGTCTTTTTTTAAAGATGCATCTTCTTTCACTTCATCTTCTGTATTACTTTCAGCTTCTACATTGTTCTTAATATCTACTGTTGGAAGAGTTTCATAACTATCTTCAACTTTTTCTTCTTCAACTATTGTTTTAGGAATCTCAGAATTAGCACCTTCTACATCATTAATACTAACTTCTTCACTAGACTTTTCTTGCGAATCTTCGAAGTCAATCTTTGGCGTAGAAGGTTCTACAATCTCTTGTTTTTCTATAGGCGTTACATATTCTTCCATAGGTGCTATAGGTTGCACTTCTTGAACAACATTACCTGTACCAAATTCTTCGTTAATTGCTTTATCAATAGCATCTGCAGTTATATCTGTAGTTTCAACATTCAACCTTGGCGCTAAATCAATCTTTTCAGAATTAACATTTTCTGGATATAAAGAATATTCATTAACAGGAGAATCAATATCATTTTTACTAAAATAAATCTTATTATCATCCACACCAATAAAACTGTAAAACTCTCCATTAGCTAGATTTTTACCATTGATATCAATAATAGTTGCCTCAGAAAATTGATCATTAAATACAAATCTACCATTTTCCCCCATAACTTTATTAATATTATCCTTAATAGTTGCTGAAGTAGTAACCAATTTTGTAGCTGCATTAGGATCATTTCTTAAATTTATAGCATCCAGAACAGACTGACTTACCGGAGATGCCTTTTCCACCAACAAAATATCATTTGAAATAGGCTTAATAGATTTATTTTCACATGAAATTACTTCATTTCCATCTTCATTAATTAAACCAACATGTGATGCAGGTGCAACTGGGTCTACTG
>CANQDY010000162.1 GCA_947593895.1 uncultured Bacilli bacterium | reverse complement strand
CGGTTTCAACAGTTTCATTTAATGTTCCGTCAATATAATAATCTGTTAAAACTCCATTAACAGTAATAGATGCATTCCCAATTTCTTCAATCATTGCACTAGTAAGTGTTCCACACTTTCCTGAAATTACTGAACTAGAACTTGAAGAATCCAAGTTGTTAAGTGATGAAGTACTTGTTACATCACTTGTCGCATCGCTAGTTACGTCACTTATTGGATTACTTGAAAATGAACTTGATGTAGAAGTATTTTTATTTTTATTTCCACAACCTGTAAGAACTAATGCGAAAGTTGCTAAGACTAATAATTTTTTGTTTTTCATAAGTTTTTCCCCCTCTAAATTATTTGCTTAATTTTACATCGGATGTTTTATAAATATAGATAATTAAATCTAAATCTTTATCAACCGGTTCAATTGTAATATCATCTTTAACATAAATGTGATTTCCAGTATTTGTAAATCCACAAGTTTCCAAATATTCATAAATCTTATTTAATGATAAATTGATTGAATAATCTAAATCAAGTGGAACATCATAATATAAATTAATTGCATTGATATAATAATCCATTCCTGATGGACGATAAAATTGAGAAATTCCAAATCCAAATGTATCGCCTAAACAAGATGTTGAACCAAAGAATGGTAATTTATTTCCGATATCTTGGTCTTTGAAGAATTCCTTTAAATAATCCAAAGCATTTATTTCTTCATCTTCTGATGTTGAAGTTGAGTTATCTGATTTAATAAATGTTAACTGACTCCAATCAGATGGAATTTGTCTTTGTTCAAATTCAATTGTTTTATCAGCAAGTAATCCCGTTTTATTAAAATCACTATAGGTAATTTCCATTACACCATGAAATAATCCTAAATTAAAATAGAAACAAGAATAGGTAATATAATTTTTTCCATCAACCTCACTAACAACAACATAAGGTGTAAATGCTTCACTTGAAGAAATATATCCTGTTGTAGCGAAAACTGAATAAGTATTTATATCATTTCCAACTCCATAATAGAAAGTTGATGCTACTAAACTCATATTTGGATCGCAATAATAATATCTTTCTTTGGTATCATTATCATAACTAAATCCGGTCATAATTTCAGATGCAAACATAAATGATGGTTTTACATTATTTACATCTCCTTTATATGCACGACTTGCTTTATATGAATTAGTTTCAGAATCCAAATAAAATGCGTTATAATTACCGTCTTCAAATTTGTGATATCCGTAATCAGATCCTTCAATTGGTGAATCTACTTCAACTTGAGTACTTGCTGGTTTTAAATCTTGAAAGAAACAATCATTTTCAGTAATCGTTTCAAAATAACCACTGACATCTACTGCTGAAGAACCATTATATAATGATTGAGATAAAATTCTAACTTTAGTATTATAACTAGTTAACTCGTGCATATTAGCTAATGCATCATCTAGATAGGAATGATATTCTTCGTGAGTAAACTTTTCAATTGTATCAACACTAACTGTTTCTTCTCCATAGTTAATAGTTGAAACTAATGTCTGTTCTGCCTTATATCCTGATGCTAAAGTTGTATCAAATGTAGAACTTGCCTGAATACCAATTATTTCTCCATCAGTTATAATTAGTGAAAAATCATCAGTTTCAAATTCATACGGATTTGCAGAAGATACAATTTGATTAATTAAAGTATAGTCATTTTTAATATAATGATATCTACCTGTTTCCTTATTATATTCAAAATCAGAAACAACAAGTTCACCAAGTTTATTAACCATACCTGATTCAGTCCATGGAACTGGTTTTCCACTCTCATCAAGCACAGGTATATATTCTTCATTATTCATTAAACTAACATTAACTTGGCTAGCTATACCATTATGATTTGCGTAATATAATGTTCTTAATGTTGATGTAACTCCATCTTCATATGAAGTAGACCATTTTTCACCATCCATACTTGTAGAAACGCTCAACATTTGACTTGAATTGTATTTACCTGTTCTAATGTCGTATAATTTAATTTCATCATTTCCATCAAAAGAAATGTATTCAGTATCAAACACATCTAGCATTTCTTGAGTTAATGTCGGAATATTTTCTGAAGCAGAAATACTACTAGAAACACTATTTGAACTTTCATCACTAGTTGAACTTTCACTTACTGATGAGTTATCTATGATACTTGAATTATCACTTGAACTATTAGTTTTATTATTATTGCATGAACCTAAAACTAAAATACTAGCGATTATTAGTAATAAACATTTTTTATTTTTCACTTTATATACCTCGCAAATTTATTGTAATTTAATATATTTATTAAATATTAAATCACCATTAATTCATAATCAATGACTTTAAAGTAATTTAGTAATTGTAAACGGTTTCAATATTTACCGATTTGTTAGATTTTGTCGTATATGTGCAATTAAACTTTGTAATCTTTTTTTCACTAATTGCAATTTCAAAATTCAAATCACCATTAATCGATGCTATTTCAAAGTTAGTAAATGAATTAATATTTTCATTTTTAACAACGCCTGATAAAACATTGTTTTCAACTTGATAAGTATCAACAACTTTCTTATTTATATTGAAGTTAAATAAAAGTGCTTTATCTACTTGATTATATGTGTTCTTATCAATTGTTTTTTCAAGAACATATGATGAATTTAATTTAGATATTTGATCTTCGCAG
>CANQDY010000161.1 GCA_947593895.1 uncultured Bacilli bacterium | reverse complement strand
TAGATTTATTATCTAGAATATAAAATCTAACAATACTTAAAAGATTACTATTTTAATAATTCTTTTAATAGCCTTTAAATAGATTTTAATCTACTAATAGAGGCGGTTTTAATTCCTTAAAATGTGATTATAAATTTTTAGTAAATTAATTTATATCTAATAATTTGATTGTTATATTCAATTCCTTTGCTTTTAAAAACTTTTTCCACTTGATAGATTTAATTTTTAAACTATATCATTTGTTATAATTATTTAATTTTTTTCATATTATTGATTGGGTGATTTTATGAAAAAAGATTTTTTGAAAGATTATTTTTTAAAAAATGAAGTTAGTAATGTAGAAATACTTAATTCTAAAGTTGTATATGATTACTCAAAAGGAAAATGCTTTAATTTTAAAGTAGTTTGTAGCATTGTTACATCTGCTCTTGATAAAAAAGAAACTAATGAATATGAAATTGAAGTTAATGATTTTGAAATTGATTGTGAATTTAAAGATCAAATTAAAATTGATATTTTGAATGTTTCATTTTTAGTTTCATACCCTCATTTAATTCTATATGGGACATTAGATGTTAATCAAATTAAAAGAGATGAACCAAATTTAAAACTCGATCCATTTAAAAAGAGTTTGATGGATTCATTTATTGAATTTAAAAGAAATCAGGCAGTTAAAAAAGAATTTGAAGAATTAGACAAAAATAAAAAACAAATTGATGTAGAAGTTTTAATTAATGATAAAAACCCAGTTGAAATTAATAATGTTTATGAAATGAATAATTATTTAGATACTAGTTTAGATAACCATGTTGAAATTGTAACAACATTAGCTGATGATGAATTAAAAAAAAGTATGGAACTAATAAAAAAAGATGATCAAATAAGTGTAGAAAATGATCAAATTATTATTGAAGAACCAATTGAAGTTCATCATGATTTAAATAGTGGTAATATTTCAGAATCAAAAGCTAATATGATAGAAAAAACTAAAATTGATGATAAAACAATAAAGAAAGATAATTTAATTAAGGACAATTATATATCATCATTTTTCTATTATCGATTAGGAAAAAATGAAACATTAACTGATGTACTATTTAAATACAAAATTAGTATGAATGATTTTTTAAAGTATAACCAGAAAAAAGATTATGGCGAAAACAGCTTAATTAAGTTAAAGAAGAAAAATGATTAGACATTTAAATTACTTATATTCTCTTAATGTTAGAAACATTATTGAGATTTCACCCGTTGGTTATAAGATTGTAACTGACAGAAGTTACTACTTTTTAAAAATGGTAGAATCGCTTAATAAAGAAAATATTTATATCCGATTAAGTTTATCTAAAGTCGGATATTTTAATATTCCTTTAAGAAGTATCAATAATCGTTATGTTGAAGAGATAGATCATAAATATTATACTTTGAGCTATTTTTATCAAGATGAGAATTTGGCATTAAAAGAAATGCGAATGTCATTTTATTTAAAAGCGCTTGGATACCTACATAGCAATACGATTTATCCTCTTAAAGTAAATGATGGTTATTTTAAAGAATCACTAGATTACATTGAAAATAAAATTATGACAACAAATGATCAACTTGAATCGAGAATGTATACAATTGAAAGAAGTGAATATCATAGTCCAAGCGATTGGTACTTTATTTCAAATTATCAATTTTTTCATAATGCAATCAATGAGAGTCAAAAATATCTAGATTTGTTAAACGATGAAAGTGAAAAACTTCATAGTGTTGAGCTTTGCTTAACATATCAAAATTATGATATAAATCATATCATATTAAAAGAAGAGAAAATTATTTCTTTAGAAAATATGGCGATAGCTCCGTCAATTTATGATTTAGTCGATTTTATAGAAAAGAATTATAATGAAAAAATTGATATTTCAACTTTAATTAATAATTATTTATCCATTAATCAATTAGCGCTTTATCAAAAATATTGGTTATTAAGCATATTGTTTATTCCTAAAATAAATAAAGAAACTGATGATCTTAGCGATATTCAGTCACTATATTTATCTATTAATTATCTTCAAAATGTCGAAAAGATTAAAACAACTATTTTGCCGCAAACTGAGACAGAGTAAAGAAAACAATAAGGACAACTAGAATTACTTGATTAATTTTTGTTGGAGATAGTAAAAATAGCAAAGATTGATATATTAAAATAACTGGAATTGATTCTAGAACTCTCCTTTTGTAGATAGGAAGTCGTTGTTTAAACATTAAAAAGTATTTTTTCATTCTATTTCACCTATTAAACTATATTCATAAATTAAATAATTAGAAGTTTTTATGCTTTTTATTGACTTATTAAGTAAACAAAGTAAAATAATAGTATACATTGATTAAGAGGTAATTTACTAAATAATTACAGAGAGTCTGGTTTGGTGAAAATGGACATTAAGAGGTAAATTTAAGTCGCTTATGAGTATGAAAGTAATGTTTCCGTTAATCGCGTTAAGATTGATAGAGTGATTAATATTTATTAGTCTAAATTAAGGTGGTACCACGGTTATTATCGTCCTAGTAGTATTTCTACTAGGATTTTTTATAGGAGGACAAATGCTAGATAAAAGATATAATCCAAAAGAGATTGAAAAGGGAAAGTATGATACTTGGAAAGAAAGAGGATATTTTAAAGCCGGTGATTTAACTAAAACAAAATTTTCAATGGTTATT
>CANQDY010000160.1 GCA_947593895.1 uncultured Bacilli bacterium | reverse complement strand
TTATAACATTGTAGTATCTTGGCGTGCAGTACTTAAAATTGGCCTTCTACAGTCGCACCTACTGGAATCATATTTTGATCCACATCTTCAAAACCTGGATTAAAGTCTGGGTGGCGTTCTCTAAATTCCGCCTCAGCCCTATTTGTTCCATTATATATTTCTTTTCCTATTTCGTCATAAACCAAATATTTTCCGTTATTTTCATCATATTCTAATCTTACTGTATTTTGAAAATTTACTTCTTCAACTTTTCCATTTACTTTATTTTTATTCACCAAAAATACAATTAATGCGATTATTACAATCATAATTCCTATAACAACGGTCAATTCTTTCTTTGTCATTAAATCACCTTCCTTTTTCACATTCCTCCTCTTTCAAACAAAATCAACTATCACAAAATAACGTAGTCCAATTCGGAGCAACATCTTTTAATCTCGTATTAATATTTTTTATACCTGTTCTTCTTAAATCCAGATACATTAGCTTTCCACTTTCATGTAAAGTTTTAAATACATTTACAAAGGTTTCTGAGCCAGTTTTATCAGCTAAATCAACATAATTTCCGATTCTGAGAAAGAGAATTGCAATCTGTTAAATCAATATAATCTAAACAACTAAGACTAATTAAATCTTCAATTCCTTTATTTATTGGATTTACGTTCATTTTTAATATCTTAAGTTTTTTTAGTTTTCCAATATTAGATATATCAGTTATTGAATTATTGGTTAATGTAAGTTCTTCTAAATTTGGTAAACCACTTATATATGTTTCTTCTTCATCATATACCGGAATCAAATCAGAAATATCGACTATTTTTGAATTAATAATAGTTAATTTTTTTAAATTTTTAAACTCCTTAATAAAATCTAAAGTTTTTTCAGAACAATTGCTAAATCTTACATCTTCAATAGAACTATCCTTCAACAAATATAAATCTTTATAAAATGAACATTCATCCCATTTCTTAGAACTCCAACCCGCCACATAGAATTGCAAACTTTTTATCCAGTTACAAGTTCTATCTACTAAAAAATTCTTTACGATACTTTCATTGGCTTCTGGCAAAGCATTACACATATCCATAAAGTCAACATTCACATTATTATTTGCTAAAATTTTTAATTGATTTGAAATCCAAGAAAAGCGCATTTCATCAAGCTGACAAACATCTAACTCAATCCTTTTCTCATTTTCAGGAGCCTCAAAATCAAATGTAAAATTACAGGCTCTTTGCCAAATATTTTTTATACAATTTGGAAATTTCACAGTTAATCCATTCCAAGGAAAAACCAAAAAATTTTTTAATTTGTTACAACCACTTAAATCAAGAATTTTATCTCCACCAATTACTATATCTCCAGTATGAGCCTCACAATATATATTTTCAATTTGATCACATTTTTCAAGAGTTTCCAGAGCAGTCCAATTGTAACATATTAGTCCATAATTAGTCTGACCCCCTCCCACCAATGAAGTATCAGAACCAGTGTTCGTTTGTTTTTTTCCAAGTCTATCAACCATAGTCTGTAATTTTGAAAAATCAAATTTATCAGTATTTATTATAAAACTATCCAAATCAATCAAACTATTTAATTTTTCAGTATTTTTTATACTTAATTGATTTGTAACATCATCTAATTTTGTAGCTTCCAAAGATGTATCTCCTTTAGCCACAACGTTACTATCTCTTAAATCAATAAGTTGTATTGATGCTGGCAAAAAAGAAATATCACTTATTTTTTGTGCGGTTCCATTCAAATCTATTGTTAATCCCCACATTCCTAAATATTTTAATGATGTTAAATCCTTAAATACTTTTATCATTAATTCTTCAACTGTATCTTCATCATCAGCTAATGATTCAGCAGGATTCTTTACAATTTTTGTATTTCTTAAATTAAGTTGTTGTAATTTTGTACATTGTCCAACGATTTTAAATTCATTTACATCAATTTGTTGATTATAATAGCTTAAATTTGTTTGTTTACTAGTATCTATTAATTTTCCTGAATATTTTGAATCATAAGTTTTATCTATTAAACTATTAATAAATTTATTCATTGATAAAATATCATCATCTGATAAATTACTACAACCATCCATATATAAATATTTTAAAGTAGTTATCCCACTTAAATAGTTTATATATCTAATTCCACTATTTGCAGAAATATCTAACCAATATAGTTTTGCAAAATTTTTTAAAACAAATAAAGAATCCTGTTCACTATCTTGTCGTGTAGTATTATCATTAAATTTATTACCTGATAAATTCATATATTCTATATTTGTTATTTTTTTTAATCCATTTATGTCATTTATGGAATTCCCATAACAACATAGATAATATAAATTAGTAAAATCCTCAATACCATTCAAGTTCTCTAAAACACAAGCGGTAATCCACAAATATTTTAATGATAATTTATTCTTAATTTTAGTTAATGGTTTCAAATTTGACAAATTGTCTATCCTTGCTCCAAACATTGATCTACTCGTCACTCCAAGAAATCTTTCGGGTCCATACGCGAAACTACCACTTCCACCAAAAAGTCCAAGATATTCTAAACCTGATAAATCATAAGAACTTAAATCTGTACATATTTTTTCTAAAAAATTGTCATCTATATGTGATAAATATAAATACTTTAACTTTTCCTCCAACTTTCCAATTGGTTCATAACTTGTTGCTGAACTATTATAAAACCAT
>CANQDY010000159.1 GCA_947593895.1 uncultured Bacilli bacterium | reverse complement strand
AAGCCAGTTTTTTTCCGTGCAACCCCTCAATGGTTCTGTTCAATTGATAAAATACGTAACCAATTATTAAAAGAAATTGATAAAGTAAATTGGATTCCTTCTTGGGGTAAACTTAGAATGCATAATATGATTAAAGATCGTGGCGATTGGTGTATTTCCCGCCAGAGATTATGGGGAGTACCAATTCCAATTATATATAATGAAGATGGATCTCCTATTATGGAAAAGGAAGTATTTGATCATATTGAAGAATTAGTTGGTGAATATGGATCAAATGTCTGGTTTGAAAGAGATGCCAAAGATTTATTACCAGAGGGTTATAAAAATGATAAATCACCAAATGGAAAATTCAAAAAAGAAGCCGATATTATGGATGTTTGGTTTGATTCAGGTTCTTCTTTTTATACTGAAATTAGAAGAGGACATAAATATCCAGTTGATTTATATCTTGAAGGAAGTGACCAATATCGCGGATGGTTCAACTCTTCATTAATTATTTCTGTTGCGACAAATGGAGTTGCACCATATAAAAATGTCGTATCTCATGGATTTATTCTTGACGGAAAAGGTCAAAAAATGTCCAAATCTTTAGGAAATGGTATCGATCCAAATAAGATTATCAATGTTTATGGTGCTGATGTTTTGAGACTTTGGTGCGCAACTGTCGATTATCAATCTGACGTAAGAATTTCTGAGGATTTAGTTAAAAAAGTTTCAGATACATATCGAAAAATTCGTAATACTTTCAAATTTATGCTAGCAAATTTAAGTGATGGTACAGAATCATTTGATTATGAAAAAGATGCAGTAAAAGAATTTTCTACACTTGGAAATTATCTTTTAGCTTCTTTAGAAAATATTAATAATCAAGTAATTAATTACTATGATAAATTTGATTTTTCTAATGCTATTTCTACATTAATGAATTTCTTAACTGGTGATTGTTCCGCATTTTATTTTTCAATTGCCAAAGATCCATTGTATTGTAATAGCAAAAACGATCAATTAAGAAGAGAATTTCAAACTGTAATTTATTTGATTCTAAACACATTAGCAAAATTATTTGCTCCTGTTTTATGTTTCACAATGGATGAAGTTTATCAAAATATTCCTCATCATAAAAAAGAACATATCATATTAGAAGATATTGAAAAAGTTACTCACAATTATGATCAAAAAATTTTAAGAGATTTTGATTTGTTCAAAGAAGTTCGTAATGAAGTAATGAAAGCTTTAGAGGATAGTAGAAACAATCAAGTAATTGGTTCAGGTCAGGAAGCAGTGGTTACACTTCATATTAAAGATGAAAATGCAAGAAAGTTATTCAATAACTTCTCTTTAGATGATTTAAAACTATTCTTTATTGTTAGTGATGTAGTTCTTTCAAATGATCATCAAGAACAAGAGTTTGATTTAGTTGATGTTAGCATTAAACATCATACTGGTGAAAAATGTGAAAGATGTTGGAACTACTTTGAAGAATTATTAACTATCGATGGAAATAAAGTATGTCCACGTTGTAAAAAGGTGATTGAATAATGAGGGAAAAAATATCAAAAATCCATACATTTTGTATAATATATCATGTTTATTACTATTTATTATTAGTTTTACTTTTGGTAATTGATTTAATATCAAAGCATGTAATTGAATCAATTTTATTAAAGCAATCGAATAATCGAATTCAAATTATAAATGGATTCTTCGCATTACAACTCATTTATAACCCAGGTGCATTTTCAGGAATGCTTGGTGGAAATATATTTGGACAGATTATTTTAGTTTTACTTTCATTTATTTGTAGTATTGCAATGGTTTATGGATTTAATAAATATTTTAATAAAATTACAAAATTTGAAAAATATGGCTTAATTTTGGCATCTTCTGGAACGATTGGAAATCTTGTCGATAGATTTTTGATGGTTATTAAACTCCAAGAAGGAGTTATTGATTTTTTAGAATTTGATCTTGGATTTATGGTTTGGAACACATTTAATATTGCTGATTCATTATTGGTGGTTGGTATAATTATGTTTGTTGTTGGCTATCTTCTAAGAGAATATAAAATTTCTAAAAATAAAGAAAAAGAAAGAGAAGAGTTTTACCAAATCAAAAAAGAAGATATCGACAACTCAGAAAGCGAACATGATCATGAATAAGATTGTTGTTAAAAGGGAGAATGAAAATATTCGTCTTGATATCTTTTTGACTAAGATTATTGAAGGAAAATCAAGAAGTTATGCACAAAAATTGATTGATGAAGGTAAGTGTTTAGTTAATGAAAAAAAAGTTAAAGGTTCATATCGTTTAAAAGAAAATGATGTTGTTGAATATCTTACATTAGATGAAAAACCATTAAATTTGGAGAAAAAAGATATTAAATTAGATATCATTTATCAAGATGATGATGTTTTGGTAATTAATAAGCCAAGAGGAATGGTCGTTCATCCATCCAATGGTCATTATGATGGAAATACCTTAGTTAACGCATTACTATTTTCAATTAAAGATTTGTCTTCAATCAATGGTGTTGTTCGTCCAGGTATCGTTCATCGAATTGATAAGAATACATCTGGTTTACTTGTTGTTGCAAAAAATGATACTGCGCATATTTTCTTACAAAATCAATTAATAGATCATAGCATGCATAGAGAATACTATGCACTTGGAGAGGGTGTAATTCCTTATACTGATATCAAAATCGATGCACCTATTGGCCGGGATCCAAAGAATC
>CANQDY010000158.1 GCA_947593895.1 uncultured Bacilli bacterium | reverse complement strand
AATGATATTGAAACGATTAAAAAACAAGCTCTTGAATGGTTTAAACAAATTGCATCAGAAGAAGATATAGTTATTTATACTTCAACAAGTAAAATGGGAGAAGATGGAAAACAAAATCGTGATGCCTTTTATGATGATGTAACACTAGATGGAGAAAATGCTAGTAACAAACTTCGCGTAATGTTTGCCATAAATCAATATAATGAAGGAATTCATGCGCCTAATATAGATGGTGTAATAATGGGACGAGGAACAACATCAGATATTGTCTATTTTGAACAATTAGGAAGAGCACTAGCAGTTCGAGGAAATACTAAAGAAATGTTTGACGAATTAGAAAAACATTCAATAGAAGAACTAATAGAAATGTGTAAATCAAGAGATATTCCCATTAAAGATAATACACCTAAAGAAGAAATAATTGAAAAACTAATTGCTCCAATAGTAATAGATTTAACTAATAATTATGATTTTATTAAAGAACTTGAAAATAATTTAAAAGATAGAATTAAAGAAATACAAAGTAAAGGATTGGGTAATCATAGAAATATAAAAATAAGAGATGCATCATTTGATATTGAAATAGAAAATCAAGATTTATTTGAAATGTTAAGATATGTTAATGACAGATTAACAAACAATTGGGAAGATTATTATGAATTTGCTAAACTTTATTATGAGCACAATGGGAACTTATTAGTACCTAAAAAATTTAAAACAAATGATGGGTTTACTTATGATCCAAACGGAATCATATATTTGGGTAAATGGATACATTCTCAAAGATATTATTATTCTAATCTATCTCAGGAAAAACAGCAGTTATTTCAGAATATTGGCTTCGTACTTAATTCTCTTGAAGATCAATGGCATAAAAATTATAGATTTGCTAAAATATATTATGAACATAATGGTAATTTATTAGTACCAACTTTTTTTAAAACAAATGATGGATTTACTTATGATGAAAACGGAACTGTAAAACTGGGGACTTGGATACGAACTCAAAGAACTTTTTATTCTAATTTGTCTCAAGAAAAACGACAGTTATTAGATAATATTGGCTTCGTACTTAATTCTCTTGAAGAACAATGGCATAAAAATTATAAACTTGCCAAAATATATTATGAACATAATGGTAATTTGTTAATACCTTCAAACTTTAAAACAAATGATGGATTTACTTATGATGAAAACGGAACTGTAAAATTGGGAGTGTGGCTTAATACTCAAAGAAGTTCTTATTCTAATTTATCTCAGGAGAAAAAGCAGTTATTGAATGATATTGGCTTCGTACTTAATTCTCTTGAAGATCAATGGCAAAAAAATTATAGATTTGCCAAAATATATTATGAACATAATGGTAATTTATTAGTGCCTCTAAAGTTTAATACAAATGATGGGTTTACTTATGATCCAAATGGTTCTGTAAAATTGGGGACATGGTTACGAACCCAAAGGCAGAAATGTAATCCAAATAGTTTACGTGGAACACTGTTATGTCAAATAGGAATGATTTGGAATACTAAGAAAATTAAATTAGAAATAAGTAATTTATGTGCCCAATATAACATAGATGAGAAAAAGAATCAAATAATTCTTAATCATATTTCAATACAAGAATTACTGTCTAAAATAGAATTTCTTAAAGCACATAATATGTCTTTTGTTGATGAAGATGGTTTGTTAATTGATATTTTTGCTATGAGTAGTCAGGACATGAAAGAAAAATACGGCATTTCTCTTGAAGAAATAATTAGTGAATACTATATTAAAAATCAAAGAGAAAAAGGAGTTTAGGATGTTTTTAGAGAAATATTTAAATGAATTTTATTTAGATTTAGTTTATGATAATTATGAGGAAGATTATCTTAAATTATTAGACGAAAACAATTTTGAACAGGTTTATAAACTGTTAAAAAATAATAATTTTTACTTTTTAGATGATATAATTTTAAATTATTTAGAGTTATTTGAAATAGAAGAAAAATACGTAGAACTAGCTATTGGGGATATTAAATCGAATTTAGGGGATAATTTTGCTTTACAGATAGGACAGAATATGACATTAATTGATAAAATTATAGAGTTTGCAATTAGGTATAGTGAGAATGATATTAGATAAAAATTGAAATATTTTAAACTTTGATCTTTAAAATTATTTATTTGTTTTTATTAAGTTTTTTATATTTTAACTGGATTATGTTTAATGATACTATAAGAATGGACAAAAATGTATATCAATAAAATGTTTAAAAAAAAGTTAAAAAGAAGTGTTAATTTTCATCACCCCTTAATGTTTAAAAATCAATAAAATTAAAGTTCATTCTTTTTTTTATTTTTATAAAAATAACATGGAGCAAAAATTTAGATGAAGACAATTACATTAGATAGCTACAACTTTTTTATTAATTTTTTTTGTAAATTATATTGTTCATATAAATCAGTTGGAATAACATCAGTTGGTATTTTAATTGTTTTAATCTTTGAAAATATTTCATTCATTTTTTCAATTCCAATTTTCGCGCGAGCGTCTTGCATTTTAGAAGCAGTTAAATCATAATTTAAAAAAAGGGTTTCATATAAAAATTGATCTCTAGTTTGAAAACCCAATTGAGCTGAGGAGTTAACAAAATCAATAAAAAAATAGGTCCAAGCATTAGCAATAGATATTTTATATTCTAAAGATGTTGATAGATTTAATATCTGTTGATTTTGAAAATAAAAGTCTATGAGTAT
>CANQDY010000157.1 GCA_947593895.1 uncultured Bacilli bacterium | reverse complement strand
AAGCAAAATAATATTTTATTTTTTTGACAACACTAATTTCAAATTGTTCCTTATTGAAATGTTCATTTGAGTATGATAAACAATTAATGAATTCACTAAGACAAATTTGATCAAGTTCTTTAGATATTACTTGATTTAATAGATTATTTTTAATCAAAAATATCATCAAAAGCGCAGATAAACATAAATAAATTTTTCTCATTTTATCTATCCTTTATATAAATTTGATACACTCCGAATGGGCCAAAACATATATTATTTAAATCAAATATAACATCGATTTTTAATGCTATTTTTGAATTTACAAACGAATGAAAAATAATTTCTCCTTCAATAAAATTATCATCAATAAAAACTGGTAAAAATAAGTTTTCTCTTTGATAAAAATAATTACTTCCTCTTAAACATTTTTGGTCAACATGAGAATAATTTAGGAATAAAGATTTATTTATAATAAAGTGAAAAACATATCCATCATCAAATATCAAATCATCAAATAAATTTTTTTGTTTAGTCGTAAAAGTAATATCATTGCAAAAAATAAAATCTTGATTATAGTTCATTCGCCCAATTTTATAAAATTCTAAAAATGATTTATTATTAACAATTTCATAATTGTAATTATCGATTCTAAAATACTGCAGATCAATAAAACTAAATATCTTATTATAATCATCAATCAATGAATTCATTTTGAATTCTTCTTGATAAGTTAGATTGAAAAATGAATTTAAGTTAACATTAAAAAATAACCTTTTTTGCTCATAATTGTTTACTAAACGAACTTCAATCTCATTTTGTTTGTTATAGATTAAACTAGGCAATTCAATATAATTAAATTTTTTAATATTATTTAACTCAGTTGTTATTTCACCATTTATATATACTTCAAATGTATTGTAAAATGATTCTATTTCTTTAAAGTAAATCACAAAACAATTGTTTACATAAGCAAGACTAGCATCTTTAAAGAAGATTTTATCTACGATACTATTAGTTTTTAAACAAAAAATAATAGTTCCACTTATAAATAAGTTTCTTAACTGCATAATTCAGAAAATTTTTTTATCGCTCTAGATCTAATTCGATAATATGTTGATCTTGCATATTTATAGTTCCACCACTCAAGCTTATTTAATTTTGGACTGGTAATAAAAAACTCTTTCCAGATTATTTCTCGTTCTTCCGGATTAAGTAGCGACAAACAAAAATGAATATGAATAATAAATCGTTGATCTGAATTAAGATTTTCTTTTGCATAATCTAATACATTCATTGACGCTAAGCTAGGCTTACTCTCATCCTTCAATAATTGAGTTAAATTTGCTTCCCTTCCATTTTTGATTAGATTGCAAAACACTCTTTTATATTTGTCTGCAATTTTAATAATTATTTCTTCTTTTAGTTTCATATTAAAAATCCTTTCTATTATGGATTTAAAATATCAAAAAAAACACTTAAATTAATAATAAAAAAAATAAAAATTTTTTATTTTCATTTTTGTATTAATTATTTCCTATTTTTGTCTAAAAAAAAGAGTCACCCCCTTTAACAAGATGACTCTAAATTTTTTTAATTACTATTTTTTGAGTGCTAAAGATACAGCAACAGCACATGAAACGGTTGCACCAACCATTGGGTTATTACCCATACCGATTAGTCCCATCATTTCAACGTGAGCAGGAACAGAAGATGATCCGGCAAATTGTGCATCACCATGAACTCTTCCTAATGTATCAGTTAGACCATATGATGAAGGTCCCGCTCCCATATTATCCGGATGAAGTGTTCTACCAGTTCCACCACCAGATGCTACAGAGAAATATTTGAAGTTATTTTCATTTGCCCATTTCTTATATGTACCTGCAACTAGGTGTTGGAAACGAACTGGGTTAGTTGAGTTACCAGTAATAGAAACACCAACTTTTTCGTGAATCATAATGGCAACACCTTCATTAACTTCATCAGCGCCATAACATTTTATTGCGCTTCTCTCACCAGTTGAGAATGGAACTTCTCTAACAACATTTAATTTTGAATGCTCAAAATCATATTCGGTTTGAACATATGTGAATCCATTAATTCTAGAAATGATATACGCAGCATCTTTACCTAAACCATTTAGAATAACTCTTAATGGTTTTACTCTAACTTTATTTGCGTTTCTTGCAATACCAATTGCACCTTCAGCAGCAGCAAATGATTCGTGGCCTGCTAAGAAACAGAAACATTCGGTTTTTTCATCAAGTAGCATTGCACCTAAATCACCATGACCTAAACCTACTTTACGGGTTTCAGCAACTGATCCAGGAATACAAAATGCTTGAAGTCCAACACCAACTAAGTGAGCGGCTTCAGAAGCGGTTTTTGCATTTTCTTTTAATGCAATTGCAGTACCAAGGGTATATGCCCATACTGCGTTTTGAAAAGCGATTGGTTGAACGCCTAAAACTATCTTTTCAACATCAATACCATGATTTAAGCAAATATCCTTTGCTTCATCTAATGTTTTAATACCATATTGTTTTAAACAGGCATTGATTCCTTCCATTCTACGTTCTTGATTTTCAAATATAGCCATAGTCACATCTCCTATTCTTTTCTTGGATCGATATGTTTAGGTGCATCATCGAAACGACCATATTTTCCAATGCATAATTCATACGCTTCTTTTGGATCGACACCTTTTTTAATCGCATCCATCATTTTTCCTAAGTTAACATATTGATAACCACAAATTTCATCATG
>CANQDY010000156.1 GCA_947593895.1 uncultured Bacilli bacterium | reverse complement strand
AAAAAGTGCTCAAGACTTTATTGATCATGCAAATGAATGTTATGATCGTGGAGATATTTCTGAGGGAGATCGTTATATTGAATACTCTCATATGGAGGGTAGTGTTTTCAAAAACATTGATGAAGTCATGTTAGCGTATCAAACAAAACAAATCAGTTTACATAACAGAATTGCTATTAAAGGTTCTTCAATGCACAAAACTGGATTTACTGATGAGATGAATAACTCTTATTTAATCACTACAGTTGGTAAAATCATTTTCAACAGTATTTTCCCAGATGATTTCCCTTATTTAAATGAAAATATAAAGGAAAATTTATTATCTGATCAAGAAAAATTCTTTGTTCCAAAAGGCACTAACATTAAAGAATACATTGCTTCATTACCTTTAAAATCTCCATTTGCAAAAGGTAATATTTCAAAAATTATTAATGAAGTATTTAACCGCTATCAAGCAGATAAGACATCAGATGTTCTTGATAAATTAAAAGATCAGGGATTTAGTTATTCAACTGTCGCAGGTGTTACTGTTTCTATCAGCGATATTTCGGTAATTGATGGTAAAAATGAACTTATTGCTGAAGGTGATAAGAAAGTCGATGTTATTCAAGGAATGTATGATAAAGGTTTATTAACTGATAGCGAAAGACATAAACAAGTTATCGAAGTTTGGTCAAAAGTTAAAGATGATATTGAAGATATCATGAAAAATATGATTAATAATGATCGTAATAATCCAATCTTTATGATGAGTAAATCCGGAGCTCGTGGTAACTCATCTAACTTTGTTCAATTATGTGGTCTTCGTGGACTTATGGCAAACCCATCTGGTGAAACGATTGAACTTCCAATTAAATCATGTTTCCGTGAAGGTTTAACGGTTAGTGAATTCTTCATTTCTACTCACGGAGCTCGTAAAGGTGGTGCGGATACAGCATTAAAGACTGCTGACTCTGGTTATTTAACTAGAAGATTAGTTGATGTATCTCACGATGTAATTATTCGTGATGTTGATTGTGGAGTTGATCATGGATTTGTTGTTTCTGAAATTAGAGATACAAAGAAAGATCAAATCATTGTTCCTCTTGTTGATCGTTTAGTCGGTCGTTATACAGTTAGAGAAGTTGTTGATCCAGCAACGGGTAAAGTCATTGTTGGTGCAAATGAGTTAATGGATGAAAACATTGCTAAAGCAATTGACAAAGCTGGTGTTAAAAAAGTTGAAATCCGTTCGTTATTTACTTGTGAAACTAAGGATGGTGTTTGTGTCCATTGTTATGGTAAAAACTTAGCAACTGGTAAACTTGTTGAAGTTGGTGAAGCAGTTGGTGTTATGGCTGCTCAATCAATTGGTGAACCTGGTACTCAATTAACCATGCGTACTTTCCACACAGGTGGTGTTGCTGGTGGTGATATTACTCAAGGTTTACCTAGAGTTGCTGAGTTATTTGAGGCTCGTAACCCTAAAGGTGAAGCTCTTATCTCAGAAATCGCTGGTAAAGTAACTGCGATTAAGCAAGAAAGTGGACGTTACACCGTAACAATTAAAAACGACTTGGAAGAAAAGAGTTATATTACAATTTATAACGCAAAATTAAGAGTAAAAGTTGGTGATGAAGTTACTAACGGACAAAAGATTACTGAAGGTGCAATTAATCCTAAAGATTTATTAAGAGTATCGGACATTACTAAAGTTGAAAACTACATTTTGAAAGAAGTTCAAAAGGTATATAAAGGTAATGGTATTGATGTTTCTGATAAGCATATAGAAGTTATCGTTAGACAAATGTTAAGAAAGATTTCTATTATAGATTCTGGTGATACTAATATGCTTCCTGGCACAAAAGTCAGTGTTATTAATTTTACAAAGATTAATGAAGAAGCTTTAATTAATGGAAAACGTCCTGCTGTTGGTACTCCAATTATTCTTGGTATTACTAAAGCCGCTCTTGATACTGATTCATTCTTATCAAGTGCATCATTCCAAGAAACAACTAAAGTTCTTACCGATGCAGCAATTAAGGGTAAAATCGATTACCTTCATGGATTAAAAGAAAATGTCATGATTGGTAAATTGATTCCAGCTGGAACTGGTTTAAGAGAAGAAATTGAAGAGGAAGAAACCTTATTTGATGAAGAAGAAACACTTCAAGATGTTGCACCAATACAAATTGATGAAAAAGAGAAAAATGTCTTCAACTTCGCAAGTGATTTAGAAGATTAAATATTTAATTTATTAAAAAATAGCAATTAGAGTATAAATCTAGTTGCTATTTTCGTTTTACAAAAATCTTATATTTAGTTTCTTTTAATGTTAAAAAAATATTTATAATTAAATTTTCTTAGTTTGATTGATTAATATATTAATTTTAATTAAGATATTAACTGTTGTGAGGTTTTAGGTATGGAATTTAATGCTAGACTTGGTTGGGTAGAGGTAATATGTGGTCCAATGTTTGCAGGTAAAAGTGAAGAATTAATCAGAAGAATTAAAAGACTTGAATATGCAAAAAAGAAGGTTGTCGTATTTAAACCACAAATTGACAATCGTTATTCTGAAAGTGAAGTTGTTTCTCATAATAAAAGTAAAACTCCCTGCTATAATTTAAGAAATAGTTCAGAAGTAATGAAGTATATTACTGATGATGTTTACGCAGTTGCTTTTGATGAAGTTCAATTTATGGATGAAGAAATTCTACAAGTTATTGATTTTTTAGCGTCAATGGGTAAAAGAGTTATCTGTGCTGGT
>CANQDY010000155.1 GCA_947593895.1 uncultured Bacilli bacterium | reverse complement strand
TCCTCCTAAAATTAACCTTGTCTTTGTTTGTGCTTTGGATTAACGCAGATGACCATTACACGGCCTTTTCTACGAATAACTTTGCATTTATCACAAATTGGTTTTACTGAAGGTCTAACTTTCATAAATTTTTCCTCCTTTGATGCTAGCTTTATGATTACTAGCCGATACTATTTGTATCTAAATGTAATTCTTCCACGTGTTAAATCATATGGCGATATTTCTACGGTAACTCTATCACCTGGTAAAATGCGAATGTAATTCATACGGATTTTACCAGAAACGTGGGCAAGAATCACCACACCATTTTCAAGCTTTACCTTAAATTGAGCATTAGGTAAAGTTTCAACAACTACCGCCTCAACTTCTATGACGTCATTTTTAGCCATTCTTTTATTTCCCTTCTTCTAATTTGGTTAGAATTTCATAACCATCTTTAGTAATAACGATGGAATTTTCATAATGGGCAGCAAGTTTGCCATCAATTGTGACTGCTGTCCAATCATCAGGAAGAACTTTAGTTTCTTTTCTTCCTTCTAAGATAATCGGTTCAACCGCGATAGTCATTCCCTCTTTTAAAACTACTCCTTTTCCAGAAAGTCCATAATTTGGAACCATTGGATCTTCGTGCATAGATTTGCCAAGACCATGACCAGTATAATCTCTAGTAACCGAAAAGCCATTTGCTTCAGCATGACTTTGAACCGCATGAGATAGATCACCAATGTGATTTCCTGGACGAGCAAACTCCATTGCTTTGAAGAAACACTCTTTTGTCACATCAATTAACTTTTGAGCGGACTGACTAATTTTACCAACCGGAAAAGTCCGACAAGCATCAGCCATGTAACCCTGATAAGAAACTACAATATCCAGAGAAACAATATCACCATTTTTAAGTTTACGATTTGAAGGAATTCCATGAACAACTTCATCATTAACTGAGGTACATATTGCTGCCGGATAACCATAGTAACCTTTTTCTTCTGGGATACCCCCAGCTTCCCGAATCACCTTCTCAGCAATTTGAGAAAGGTAATTCGTTGTTACACCAGGTTTACATAAAGGTTCAAGTACTTCAAATACATTAGCTAAGATACTTCCTGCTTTTTTCATTAAAGCAATTTCTCTACTAGATTTGATAGATATCATCCACTACTTAACCTCATCAATTATCTTTTGAATGTCTTTAAATACGTCATCAATGTTCTGAAGACCATTTACTTCCCTACAAACTCCTAATTTATTATAGAAATCAATTAAAGGTTTAGTTTGGTTTTCATAAGCATCTAATCTCACATTAAGACTTTCAATTGTGTCATCTTTACGTTGAATAAGATCACTACCACAACTATCACAGATACCATCAACTTTAGGAAGTTTGAACATTATGTGGTATGAATTTCCACATTTTGGACAAACTCTTCTTCCTGAAATACGTTTGATTAGTTCATCTTTATCCGCAGTGATATTAATTACTAATTCAACTGGACGTGAGATTTCTTTAGTTAATACTTCTAAAGCCTCGGCCTGAGGAATGGTTCTTGGGAAACCATCAAGTAAATAACCATTTTTACAATCATCTTTAGATAATCTTTCTTTAACTAAAGCGATTGTAACTTCATCAGGAACTAATTTCCCAGCGTTAGTATAAGTTTGCGCTAATTTACCAAGTTCAGTTTGGTTTTTAATCGCATCTCTGAACATATCACCAGTTGAAATATGTGGGATATCGACATAGCCAAGAATTTTTTCTGATTGTGTTCCTTTGCCCGCGCCAGGTGGGCCCATTAAAATAATATTCATTAATTAACCTCCTAGACTACACTTGCATGAGAACTTGATGCAAGTAATCCATCGATTTGCTGTGATGTTTCAAGTGCAACACCAACGACGATGATCATACCAGTTCCTCCAAGGGCAAGAGATGAAGGAACAATTTTTAACAGAGTAAGTACAACTGGAAAAGCAGCAATTAATGTTAATGCTGTTGCTCCAAGAAATGTAACTCTATTAAGAACTTTTGAAACATATCTTTGAGTTTCATTTCCTGGCCTAATTCCCGGGATATAACTACCGTTTTTTTGAAAATCTTCCGCAAGATTTTCTGGATTGATAGTTAAGTTTGAATAAAAGAAACTAAATGCAAATGTTAATAATACATAGATAATTAATCCCCAATAAACACCATTTACTGGTGTTGAGTAGTTGAATACTGCTGAAGCAATATTCAAATTTGCTTTTACATCTGTATTAGTTACATTTGTACTAATCAAATTTAGAATAGTCACAATCGCCATCATAAATGAAGAAGCAAAGATAACAGGCATAACTCCAGCAGGATTTAATTTTACTGGGAAATGATGAACATCTCCTCCCATCTTTACTGTATTTTGTGATTGTTGCAATGGTATCTTTCTTACACTCTTTTCAATATATGTTACAAACAAAATTATTAAGAAATAGCATAAGATATATAAGCCCATTTTTACTAAACCACTAAATATTTCCTCACTTGTTCCATTAAATGTAACAAATTGATTATAGGCTGTTTGAATTTGGTTTGGAATACTTGCAACTATACCAATAAAGATAATCATTGATACTCCATTACCAATTCCTTTTTCCGTGATTTTATCTGCTAACCACATAACAAACATTGAACCCGCCACTAGAATTGTCGTTATATAAATATAATCAATTGTTTTAAATTCACCATTAACACCCGTTAAACCATAGGATGCCTCCATTG
>CANQDY010000154.1 GCA_947593895.1 uncultured Bacilli bacterium | reverse complement strand
TTTACAAGAAGATCTTCTCGATGCAACTGCTCATCTTGATTTAAGTGATGATGATATTCAATCATTGATGGAATACTTTAAAAACAAAGGTATTGAAGTTGTTTCAGATGAAGAAGATGAAAGTCTTGATAATTTGGAATTTAATGAAAATGATTTAAAAAATTCTGATATCGATGGTGATGATGATTTATTTGAAGAAGATTTTAATTTGGAAGATGTAGAAACCGAAGTTATCGACTTTGATAGCATCATTGCTTCAGATAATATAAAAGTCAATGATCCGGTTAAAATGTATTTAAAGGAAATTGGACGAGTTAGATTATTATCGGGTGATGAGGAAATTGAATTAGCCAAAAAAATTCTTCTTGGTGATCAAGATGCTAAAGATGAGTTAATTAAAGCAAATTTGAGACTAGTTGTTTCTATTGCAAAGCATTATGTTGGTAGAGGAATGCAATTTTTGGATCTTATTCAAGAGGGTAACTTAGGATTAATTAAGGCTGTTGAAAAATTTGATCACACTAAAGGATATAAATTTTCCACCTATGCAACTTGGTGGATTCGTCAAGCGATTACAAGAGCAATTGCTGATCAAGCTAGAACAATTAGAATTCCTGTGCATATGGTTGAAACAATTAATAAAATTAATCGTTATCAACGTGCTCTTGTACAAGAGTTGGGACGTGATCCGACACCACAAGAAATTTCAAATAAGATGGATCCATCATGTCGTTTGTCACCAGAAAGAATTAGAGAAATACAAAAGATTGCACTAGATCCAGTGAGTCTTGAAACTCCAATTGGTGAGGAAGATGATTCTCACTTGGGCGATTTTTTAGAAGATAAGGATACTGAGTCCCCATCCCAATTTACAACTAAATCACTTTTAAAAGATGAATTGTATGAAGTAATGAAGGATTTAACAGATCGTGAAGAAAGAGTACTCCGCTTACGTTATGGCTTAGACGATGGAAGACCAAGAACATTAGAGGAAGTTGGAAAAGAATTTGATGTAACAAGAGAAAGAATTAGACAAATTGAAGCAAAAGCAATTAGAAAATTAAGACATCCTACCAGAGCGAAACGATTTGGTGATTATCGAGAATAATGAATTTATCAAAACGTTTATTTGCAATAGCATCAATGGTTCCCAAAGGACTCCCTTTAGCGGATATAGGCGCCGATCATGGATATTTAGAAAAGTATTTACTTGAAAATAAAATAGTTCCATTTTGTTATGCATGTGAAAATAAAAAGGGACCATTTGAAAGATTAAAAAATAATTTAGTAAAATATATAGAACAGGGATTAGTTGATGTAAAATTTGAGGATGGCTTAAATCATTTATCAAGTCAAATTAAAACAGTTGTAATTGCTGGAATGGGTGGTGATTTGATATATAAAATCATCAATAAAAATTTAAAATGTATCGAGTTTATCGAATATTTTATTCTTGCACCGCATGGTAACGAATATTTACTAAGAAAGTTTTTAAATAATAATGGTTATTTTATTCTTGATGAAAAAATAGTATTTGAGAATCATTTTTATGAAATAATTATATTTAAAAAAGGAAATAAGTCATATAGTGAATTTCAATTAAAATATGGGCCAATTAATCTAGAAAAAAAGGATAATGAATTTATTGATAAATATCAAAAATTAATTTGTTTAAATAAACAATTATTAACTAATTCCTCACTTAGTTCAACTAGAAGAGATGAAATTGAAAACCAGATTTATAATTTTAAGCAAATGCTTAATTCAATTAATAAAAAAGACGTTTAACGCATGATTAAACATCTTTTTATTAATTTTGAAATTTTTTAGAAAAGAACTCAATGATGAGTACTTAGCTTAATAATGGTTACTTTTAATTAGCAATAAATATCTTTGCAAAGAAGATAAGTTTATTTAAGAAAAATTAAATCTTATGGATATGAAAAGATTTATTATTTCAGGAATTAACTATACTTAAAAGGTTATATTTTTATAATTATTGTAATATATTAAAAAATTTTAGTATAAGAATGAATAATCGACTTTGTTATTTAAAAAATGGTGAAAATGGTTGATCATTATTTTGTTTTGTATTAAAGGTTTGACTCCTTGTTTCCTGAAATGATGCATCGTAAACTCGATTATCTTGATATGTTTTCCCTCTATTAGTTCTACTTTTTGGAGTAATATACTTTTTTAAACCTTGGAGTGAGGATTTTGCCTGTGTATAAATTGGCTTAACTTGTTTATAGAGAGGAATTAACTGATTGATGGTGTTAATACCTCTTTGAGCGGATTGAATTAAATTATTAAAATTCATTCCGCTTGTTATTACTCTTGAAGAACGAGGGATATATGAATAAAAACTATTTGGAATATTTCGATAATATGGGTTGTAAGAATAATAAAAGTTATTTCTCATAAATATCACCTAATTATATATATGAAAATGAAAGTAAAAGAATCATTTTTTAAAATTTATAATTTTGACTTTAAGTTAAAAATTTAATGATATATCATTAAAGTAACAGATGTAATGATCTGTTTTTTAATTTTGAAAGATTGAGGTAGTGAGCTATGATTTTAGAAAATTATATTGCAGTTGTACCAGATTGGCCAAAAATGGGAGTACAATTTTTGGATATTACACCACTTTTAGCTAATGGAGAGGCATATCATTATGCAATTGAGTTAATGTCTGAATTAGCAATTAAAATGGGCGCAGAGGTAATTGTTGGACCTGAATCCAGAGGGTT
>CANQDY010000153.1 GCA_947593895.1 uncultured Bacilli bacterium | reverse complement strand
TCTCTGGTTTTATTTCGTGTAAAAAAATTGACGTTGTTTGTTGTTTTTCTATTTAGTTTTCAAAGATCGATTTGTCAAAGTCACTCTCGTGACGCTGACTTTCCAAGTTTAATACAAGACAAATATTCTTGTCAACTATTTTTTTGAATTTTTTACAAATAGAATTAAATGACAAAGTAAATTCCATTTAAAAAGGAAAATTAAATTAACCAGTCACTTAACTAATGTTTAAAAAATATTTATTTGGCGGTTGATTAAATCAATATTTGATTTATAATTTCATATATTTTTTTAAATTATATTGACTTATGTTTTATATACTTTCATTTAAGTATCACAACTATGTCGAAAAAATATAAATTTAATTTAACATATGTTCACTTGTCGAATTAGAGTATCTTTTATTATGTACAAGTTCTTTTATGTTATTTCCGAAAAATTTTTCCTGAAAATATTTATAAATTTTATCGTCTATAAATACTTATTAATTTTAATTATTCACTTCTTAGTGCATCAACTGGATCTTTTTTCGCAGCTAGTTTAGCTGGAACAAGTCCAGATATTAGAGTTAATAAAATGCTAATTGCAATCATTATTAATGCCGTGTACCAATTCAATGAAGCAATCGTATAAATTCCTGTTAATGAGCCAACAATCAAATTAAGAATTAACGATAATAAATATGTAATAGCAATCCCAACAATTCCTGAGAATCCTCCGATAATAAATGTCTCGGCATTAAATAGTCTTGAAACATCTTTCTTTCTTCCACCTAATGCTCTAATGACACCAATTTCTTTTACTCTTTCAATTACTGAAACATATGTAATAATAGCAATCATTACTGTAGAAACAACCAAAGATAAAGAAGTAAATGCAACAAGTGCGTAAGTAACCATGTCAATCATGACATTAATCATTGAGATAATTACTGATAGATTATCGGTATAACTGATTTCTTCGCGTTCAGATTTAGAAATAATTTTATCATTTATTGTAATATCTCCATCTCGATTCCATAAATCAAGATAGTTCGTAACTTCATCTTTAATACTAAAATCTACTGGATAAATAGCGATTTGGTTTGGAATTTCTTTACCACCAACAGATCGTAAGTCTAAGTCATAAGTTACTGGAATATTAAATCCACCACCAACAGAATTTAATAATGAACTCATCACATTTTGAGTGCCAACATAACCATTTATTCCCTTCTTTTCTTTAACCTCACTACCATGAGTATATTTATAATCAAATTTATAAGTAATACCTGTTGGAATACCATTATATTCTAATGAACTAATTGTATCATTTTCTTGTTCATCAATATATTTTACAATTTCAGATTCTAAGCTCTTATTGATTATCATCTTTGAGAACTTTTCTGTGTAATAAAATCCACTTGTTAGGCAACCATATTTAATATCTTTTTTAGGCTTTAAAATCGCAGTAACTTTTAATTTCAAGCCATCATTCCAGTCATTAGAAGCAATTGGGTTATAGGTAAATGGATTAACATTACTTAATGGATTATTTTCTGGAGTTTTATTAAATACTGTATTATTTGGATACCAAATAAATTCTTTATTCATTAATTCTTCATATTTAAAAGAACTAATATCTAATGTTGGTTTATATTCACCATCTTCTGTAACTTTGTAAATGATATTAAAAAACTCAGTTTGAGAATAATAACCTAATTGTCCCAATAATAAATCTGTTAATTCACTTTTATCATCAACAACAATCATAATTTCATTTTCTTCTGTTGCCACTTTGCTTGTATTAATATCGGAAATTATATCATATTGAGATAAAATAAAATCAGCATTATCTGGTGCTTGAACAAATGTATCACCCAAAATTGAAAGATAATTAGACAAGTCTTTATATTCAGTTTCTTCAAGCATTGCCATATATTTTGTCATAATCGCACTTAAAGAATAATTATTTATTTTGTCATCACCTTCAAACTCCATTGAAGTATAGATATTATTTGTTACATTAATTCCATAATATGCAGCCATTGCAGAATAGTACTCACTTGGCATATTGTAAACAAAATTAACATAATCAGACGTAATGTTATTATGTACTTGAATTGATTGAAGATTATCACCGCTTTTAATTAAAGCTTTTAAAGCTTCGTCAACATTAATTTCACCATCTTTAACAAACTTTTCCACTACATCTTGCTTTGTTGTTTCATTAGAAAGTTCCATCAACTTTTCTAAATCCATCGTATCTTCATTGATAGTAATTGGATTTCCAGATAGCATATCATCCTGCATTGAACTAATATAACCTCTGACTCCAGTCGAAACTGCTAAAACAGTTGCAACACCAATAATACCAATCGATCCAGCAAAACAAACCATTGAAGTTCTTTTAAATTTAGATTTCAGGTTCCTTGCCGACAATTTAAATGCCGACCAAAAACCTAATTTTGATTTTTTTGAATCACTATTTTCAACTAATTCAATCTTTTCATTATCTTTAAGTGGATTTGAATCAGATATTACTTCTCCATCTAGCAATTTAATTATTCTTGTCGAATATTTTTCTGCAAGATCAGGATTATGAGTAACCATAATAACCAAACGTTTTTCAGCAATATGCTTAATCAAATCCATAATTTGAATTGAAGTAACCGTATCAAGAGCGCCAGTTGGTTCATCTGCCAATAAAATATCAGGTTCATTAACTAATGCTCTTGCGATAGCGACTCTTTGACATTGACCACCTGATAACTGATTTGGTTT
>CANQDY010000152.1 GCA_947593895.1 uncultured Bacilli bacterium | reverse complement strand
CCAGTACGACATATAACGGGAGTTCCTTTTAATCTTAAAATTTCATCTTTAAAAACATCAGAACATTTTGGATCATACAAAAATTTTTTATTTTTTACTTTATCTATAATATTTCTTAATATTATAACAGCATAATTTTCAATTGATACGCGCATTCCTAATTCATCAACTATACCAATTCGATCTCCATCCCCATCAAAACCAATGCCAATGTCAGCTTTAATTTCTTTTACTTTATCTTTTAGTTCTTGTAAATTTTCATCGACACTTGGATCAGGGTGATGATTTGGAAAATTGCCATCACTTTCTTCATTTATAATAGTTAAATCAACATTTAATTTAGAAAATATATCTCTAGCAATAACACTTGTTGTACCATTGGCTAAATCTAAAACAACTTTAATTTTCTTTTTGCCAAATTTTAAATGACTTAAAACATAATTAATATAATCTTCTTTTATATCACGGTGGATAACTTTACCAGTACCAGTTATAAATTTTCCTTTTTCAATATAAGTTTTTAAATCTTTAACCATTACACCACGGGCATTAGCATATTCATCGAAAGAAAATTTAAAACCATTTTCATCTTTTGGATTATGACTTGCAGTTATCATAACTCCCAATAAATTATTAATATGTCTTGCGTAATAGTGCATTGGGGTAGTTGTTAGACCATAATCAATAACATTTATACCACTTTTTAATAAGCCATTAATTAAATTAACATGAAGTGATGGTGATGATAATCTATTATCATGAGATACCACACATTCTTTTTGATTTAAAAATTCTTGAATGAACGAACCATATCCAAGACCAATCTTATAAGCAACTTCATCATTAATTTGTGATGGTACTTTACCTCTTATATCATATTCTCTAAAAATTACATCATTCACTAGACATCCCTCACTTATTTTCAATATATATGATATCACAATTTATTATAAAATTAAAGTTGAACTTGCAATTCGGGGGGGGATTATTTTATAATAATAATGAGATAATTGGATGTGATAATGTGAATAAAAATAAAGAAAAAATAAAAAAGAAAACAATTATATTAGCGGTAATAGGTATAATATTTATGTTATTGTTAATTATAAGTTCTACTTTTGCTTTTTTTATGGTAAATATAGGTAATAATACATCAAAGACAGTTATAACTGGTAAAACAGAAGAACCAGCAACAGTGTCATTATTACAAAATACTGAAAGTTTAAGATTAGTACTAGATAGAGAAAAGATGAATTTAAGTAATGTAGGGAATTACTATGCAGATGATGAAGAAGATTATGTATCAAATAAGTCATTAGGGTATCATGAATTATCAACATTAACTTTAACAAATAGCAATGAAGATAATAATATATATAAATGTAGTATGAATGTTAATGTTACTTTTGATACATCTCAAAATAGTTTAGGAAGTGTAATAGAAGAAAATGATATATTCGTTCATTTTATGATAGGAAATCAAAATTATGAATACGATTTAAGTAAATATAAATCAACTGGAACATTATCTCAAGACATAGAAATCGAATTAATAGGAAATAGTGATAAGATATTATATGGATATGTAGAACTTCAAAATAAAGAAACAAGTCAAATGTATATGATAGGGAAAAAATTAAATCTATCCATAAATACAACTTTAAATAAATGTGAATTAACAGGAAAAGAAGGTGTATTTACATCATTAGATAATTATTTAGTTAATGAACAATATGGAAAAATGTATAGAAGTGCTGAATATAAAGATAAAATAAAAAATATATCATTTGTAAATTATATAGATAAAGATGTTGAAAATAAAACAAATTGGGATTTAACTCAAACAAGTGGAAAAAGAAAATCACCAGCAGAAAGTGTTATAGCTTGGTTAGAAGAAAATGGTGATGAAACATATAACATGTTTATAGGAACTAAAAAATCTAATCAGGTGATATTTACTATAGGAATGAATTTTGCATTTTATAATATGAAGGAATTAACAGATTTTGATTTTAGTAATTTAAATACAAGCATGGCAACAAATATGTTATCGACATTTAGAGAATTACCTAAATTAATAACTTTGGATTTAACAATGTTTGATACAAGCAATGTAACAACAATGAATACAATGTTTTATGTTACAACAAATATACAGTCAATAAAATTAGAAAATTTTAATACATCCAAAGTAACAGATATGTATTTAATGTTTTATTCTTGTGATAATTTACAAGAGTTAGATTTATCAAATTTTAATACATCGAATGTGACAACTATGCGTTCATTTCTTGCATGGACTAATAAGTTAGAAAATGCTGATTTAACAAGTTTTGATTTTTCTAAAGTAAAAGACATAGGACATTTTGCAAATAATTCAGGACTAAGGAATGTAAATTTAAGAAGTTTACAAGAAAATGATTTATTAACTGATTCATCTGGTATGTTTTCTAATATGAAAAATTTAGAAACATTAGATATAAGAAATATGGACTTTACAAAATTTACAACTTATGAAAATATGTTTACTGGAATAACATCAAATCCAACAATAATAGTAAAAGATGAAGCGAATAAAAAATGGATAGAAGATCGACTTAATGAAGCAGGAGTATCAGCAAATGTTATAATACCTTACTGATAATTCAACAAGATAATTCAAATTTTATTGACTTCTAAAAAAATTTTGCATATAATTTAAATTGTAAAAATTAAAAACGGATTAAGACACGTAAATTAAAGAAAGTTTCAAGAGAGTTAGTG
>CANQDY010000151.1 GCA_947593895.1 uncultured Bacilli bacterium | reverse complement strand
CATTTGTTCTACTGATGATTTTTATGTTGATGAATTAATTGCCAGAGAAGAAGCAATTTTAACTGGAGGTTCATATATTTATCTAAATGATTATTCTGGAGTCGGAAATACACATGAAAAATTTACTTCAAATTATGCTACGGTAACTGAATATCTTGCAGATGTCGTTGTTAGATTAGTAAAAGAGAATATTACAGGAGAGATCTGTTTACCAAAATCAATTACTGAAACCTCTATTTCAAATTATGTATACACAGGAAAAAATGGTAAATATTCAATTAAAAATATCTATTTACAAGAAGAAATAATTTATGTTGATGGAATATTTGATATTGAAATTGAACATCTTGAGAATGTTAATTTGATGATTACAATTTATTCACTAGATATGGATAAACTTACTTATGAGTATAAGGTGACTAATCGTCTATTTCATTTAACAAGTGAAATGCAATCAACTGACTTAAAGAAAGAGGGAAGATTAGCGTTTGAATTTGATAAAGTTTTATATGATTATTTATTAAGTGGAGCATCATTTACTATTTCATCAACATTTGGATTAGAAAAATTAAATGAAAAAATTAATGAATTTACTACAAATTTCTTCTCAAATGTAACTATAGAAGATGGTCAAATCTTAGTAGAAGCAATTGATTAATAATATTAAAACTAATAATCTTATAGGTCATTTCAATATTATGAATGACCTTTTTAATTAGAAAATTTTATTTAAAAATTAGACAAGAAAAATCAAGTATTATTTTCAATTTGTAATAAATATCTTTGGTAAAAAAGTTAAGTTTGTTTCATTTATAACATACTATAGTGAATAAGAATATAGCATTTTAAAATAATATTTAATTTGATTTTTTTATATTTATAATCAAGATATTTTAAATAAGTGTATATAGAATTAAAGACTTTAGTATCAAAACGAATATTAATTTTGTTCTTGTGTATTACAAAATTTGTTTAATTTATTGTTATTAATTTTGATTTAATAAATAATTATTTAAGTGAGGAATTAATATGAAAAATGGTATATGGCTATTAATTAGTTTGACTTTATGCTCATGTTATAATCAAACTATTAAAGAAAAGATAAATTATCAATCAACAATTATGGTTGCAAGTGATTTACATCTTTTATCAGATAATTTAATATCAAAAAACTCATCTTATAAAAAAGAAAATATGACAAATGATGGTCGAGTTCAGGAATATGATTATTCTTTAGTTGAAGCATTAGTAAATAAAGCAAATGAAGAAAAACCCAATTTTCTTATTTTAACTGGTGATTTAACTTTTAATGGTGAAAAAGATTCACACATCGAATTAATAAAATTATTAAATAATGTTAATTCTTCAATAAAAGTATTAGTTATTCCAGGTAATCATGATATTTGTAATATAGAAGCTAAGTATTTTGATGAAGATAAAATAACAAAAGTTGATTCAGTTACTATAGAAGAATTCAGAAGTTTATATCAAGACTTTGGTTATAAGGACGCTATTAGTTATGACAAAAAAACGCTAAGCTATTTTTATCCAATCGATCAAAGTAATTGGGCGTTATTAATTGACACTACATTATGTAGATATAATTATGAAAATTTAATGAATATCATTGGTGGTTATTTAGAACAATCTACATTAGATTGGATTGAAGAGAATTTAAAAATTGCTAAAGAAAATAATATTAAAGTAACTAGTTTCACTCACCATAATCTAATTAATCATAATCCAATGTTTGAAAATGGATATACTTTAAGTAATGCTGAAAATTTATTAGAAATCTTTAGTAAATATCAAGTTAAATTAAATTTTTCAGGTCATTTACATATTCAAAATATCAAAAACAAAAGAGTGAATAAGTACCAAATTTATGATATTTCCAGCCAATCTTTACTTGACTATGGTAATCGATATGGCAAATTAAATATTTATGAGAATTGCTATGACTATCAAACTTATAATTTAAATCTATTTGATAAATTTGAAGAGTATTCATTTAATACCTTTTATCAAAAGTTTTATAATCGTTCTTTATCTTTATATAAAGTATCTTATCCTGACAATTATCAGGAATTATTGGATTTTGTCTCAAAAATTAATTGCTATTATTTTGATGGTGATTATTTAAAGATTAATGATTTAAAAAAAGAGAATAAGGTTATATTTAATTTTATTAATAGTAGCAAATTTGACAATAGGTATTTCAAAGAAATTCTTAGCGTGGAAAATATCAATCAAAATAAAATTGAAATTTATTTATAATTTCCATAAACTTCCAATTTATTTTACTTTTATCTGCAGATTATAGAGTATGAGTTAAAACTCAAAAATAAGAAAGGAAAAATTATGAAATTTGAAAGAAAAGTTACTTGCCGTCCATGCAAAGAACAAAACAACTGGGAAATTGAAACACCAGATGGAGAAGTATTAGAGGAACATTATCAAACAAAGAATGAATGTGTCTGTGCTGGTAGAGAAATCGCAGAAGAATATGGCTGCGAATTAGATATTCAAGACTATTATGAAGATTAATTTTTAAATTTAAGAAAGCCCATAATTTTGTTTTTTTAAAATAATGGGCTTTCTTTTTTATATTAAGTAAGAAATTATATTTAAAAGTTAAAAGCAAAAAAGAACTCAATGACTAGTTCTACTAAACGTAAAAAAGTTAATTTTTGAGCTTCTTTTTTTAATTTTGTAATGAATGTCTTTTGGTAAAGAAGTTAAATTTGTTTAATTTAGAAAAATTATAAAAGAT
>CANQDY010000150.1 GCA_947593895.1 uncultured Bacilli bacterium | reverse complement strand
ACAATATAATTATTTACATATATAACATCACTTGGAAAAACAAATGTCTTAGTTTTGATATTACTAAAACGCATGATTTTATCTTTTTCATAAGTACATTCTTCAATGATATCATCATAAAGAAATTCATTGAATATTTTATAAACTAAGTTACTATTTAAATCATAGTAGCACGTTCCATGGGCACCACTACCAATTATTTTTAAATTACTAATTGTAAGTAATAGTTCCGCCCTACTTTTAAAAATCATTTAGTCTGGCCTCCCTTGAAACAATATTATACTATTTTTTTATATATGTCAACAAATTGATTAGAAACATCAACACTTTTCGCATATACATTGTGAGAGGATTGTCTATTACTCTTAACAGATCTGAGCATGCAACTTTACCGCATCAAACTCTTCGCAATATCGTAATTATTCATCAAATATCATAAATATTTACCGCTATTCTTATTATTGAATTCCTTTGTTGCAAAGCTTCCTCTTTGACTTTCCTTATTTAGGCATTTATATAGCAACTTTTTGATTTGCTTGAAATATTTAGATAAAACAATCAAATTATCTGTAACTTCATAGTAATTGTAATACCTAATGTGTTTCTCAAGTTTTCATAATTAAATCATGGTTAATAGTATCAAAGTATCATTTGATGTCTGCATCAAGAATATAACCCTTATATTTCTTTTTAATACAATAATTTACTTGTTTCAGACAATCGTGGCATCCTCCATTTGTTCTAGATCCAAACATATTATTTGTAAATTTTGGTTCAAATATTGCTTCGACTAACTTTCTTACTGCTATTTGGACGATTTTATCTTCCAAATTAGCCTATTTACAAGTCTCTAATCTTACCGTTTACCATTGAAATGTTTACTCTTCTTGCTGGACTTTATCGATAAGATTTGGTTTTAAGTTTATATACTAAATTATGCGCCCTTAACCCAATGTTCCACACCAACATGCATACTAGCGATTTAATTTGTAATAATATGCAATGTTAGATAATAATCTAATGAAATAGACACCAAAGAATGCTAATAAAATAAATATTAAAACAAACTACACCAATAAAAAAAGACTCTTGATAATTAGCTAAAAAGCAATATGAAATCTTAACATAGACTAAAAAACTGAATTCTATTTTCAATTCAGTTTCATTTAATTAATTAAATAATCTTTTTTTATTGAAGCATACAATTCCTACAACAGTTATTAAGGAAAGTCCACCAATAATAAAGTATGTGATTATACTATCAATCGTTTGTGGATTATTCACTATAGCTTCGTCAACATATGCAATGGTATATGTTGAAAACTTATCTGATGCAAAGGTTAATGAACTACCATCACTAGTTAAATTAGCATCTAATTTTTCAACCTTATCACCATGTTGCCTCAATATATAATAAGTTCTTGAATATCCTTCTTTTACAGTTTGAATATTCTCTGGTAGTTTAACTGATAATTCAATAGGCTTTACTAATTCTGTTAATTTATGATTAGATTCGCCATCAGCTTTAACTACAATATCAATGTTAAAGTAATCTGTTATTGTAGCCCCTTCAATCACCGATTCAAATTTCTTTATATCTTCTTCGTTTAAACTTTTTTCATCGACTTTAGTGGATTCAAGTTCAATAGTAACATCATGATCTTCTAATAATTTCTTTAAAATTTCATCTTTAGTCGTAAGTAATGATTCTTTTAAAACATCCACGGCATTTTCATTAACTGTAACATTATTACCGTTTAGTTTTGGTGTTACTGTTAATTCAGGATTGCTATATACAGTTAAACCATTAGCAACTTGAATATTACATAGCCATATCCATCTTACTGATACTTCGTTTGATTGTACATCTGTACCAATTTGTTTAACCTCATTACCTTTAAAGTTTTCATTAATTTCTAATTCCCCAGAGTTTCCAATTTCCTCTCCTTTAGAATTTTTTACAACAAATGTTACATAACTTTTATTGTCATGTTCATTTAATTTCCATGAATATGTATATACATCATGCTCACTTATCTTAGCAATAGGATCACCAATAAAATGTCCACCAGTTGTTTGAATTCCTTGAATACCAACATATATTGAATCTCCAACATTTTCTGTAAATACATTCAATTCATTTACATAATTGCCTTCTTTATTTTTCAAAGAAAAAGATACTTCAAAAAATTCTTGAGGTTTAATAATATCTGTACCGAGTTCAATTTTTAACTCCTCATTTATTCCATTATCAATTGTAGTATTTCCGCCTTCAACATAAGGTCCAACTTTCATACCAATCCACTTATTCGCATCTGTCTCCTTGTTACCAGTATACGAATTACTTTTGATTTCAGTCTTATTTGTTTTCTCAACTTGTTTTGTAGAACCAGCATTGTAACCTGTACAATCAGATTCATCAGCTACACATTCAGACTCAGGCATAACTGTTTTCCAATCACGTGTTTTGTAGTTTGTTAATGCCTTGATAGGCGTTAAAAAAGCTAACATCATAGAACTAAGTAAAACAACTCCACATATTTTCTTTACTTTTCCCATTTTCTCTCTTCCTTTCTTTTAATAATTGAAATAAAAATGCTACTTCTTATCTCTACTATTACAATAATATTGTATAAAAAGTCTTCAAAAGTGTCAATAACTTTTGTTTAATGATCAGGATAAGCGCATGAGAAATTGTGCTTTTTTTGTGTTATTATATAAATAAGAGAATAAATAGGTGGTAAAAATGACAAAAAGATCAAAGAAATTAGAGGAAAT
>CANQDY010000149.1 GCA_947593895.1 uncultured Bacilli bacterium | reverse complement strand
GTAATTTTACTTCTATTTGCAACATTTTCTTCCCTTTTCTTTCTTTGTTTGTTGCACTTGCTTTTATAATTAACAATGATAAAATATTTTTATATTATTAGTTGACATAAAAAGAAAAAATGCATATACTATTATTGAACACTTGAAGAAGCGTTCAATTATTGGAGGCTATATGACAAAAGAAATGAAACAGCAAATTAGAAAAATGATCCCAGATGATAATGTCATTTATAGTCTTGCGGAGTTATTTAAAATGTTTGGTGATCCAACAAGAGCAAAAATTTTAAAATGTTTGCAAATAAAGGATTTATATGTTGGGGAATTATCAGAGATTTTAGAAATGAGTATTTCGGCTGTTTCCCATCAATTACGGGTTTTACGATCGGCAAAATTAGTGAAGGGAACAAAAGAAGGCAAAGAAGTTAAGTATTCGTTAGATGATGATCATGTAACAAAAATATTAGAATATGGTTTAACTCATGTTAATGAAGATTAACTTATAACTCAGGGGTAACCCTGTTTTATATAATTCGATAATTGAATAGTTATTCAATAATGTAAATGTTCAACAAATATTTAATAAATAGTTAGTATTTAAGGAGAATTATTATGAAAAAGGTATTTAAATTAGAGGATTTAGATTGCGCAAATTGTGCAGCAAAGATGGAAAGAGCAATTGCTAAAATCGAAGGTGTCAATTCTGTTGTAATTAGTTTTATGAGTCAAAAAATGACAATTGATGTTGATGAAGAAAAATTTAATGATGTTATGAAACAAGTCGTCAAAACATGTAAAAAAATTGAGCCAGATTGTAGAATTATTCTTTAATCATCGGAGGTAATAAACTATGAAAAAGCTTTCGATGAGTAAAAAAGAAAGGAAAAAGTTAATACAAATATTAACTTCTTTTGGATTATTTCTAACTCTATTTGTCATTGATAAAGTTATTAATTTAGCAAGTGTATTTGATAGTAATTATAGTTGGTTATTTCCATTTGCTTTATATTTAGTAGTTTATTTTATAATTGGCTACGATGTATTATGGAAAGCAATTAGAAACATCTTACGTGGTCAATTATTTGATGAAAATTTTTTAATGTGTGTAGCTACTTTAGGTGCGTTTGCATTAGGTATTTATCGAGGGATAGTTGGTAAAGAAATCGAAGGTTTTGATGAAGGATGTGCAGTTCTACTCTTTTATCAGATAGGTGAATGGTTCCAAACATATGCAACAGGAAAATCTCGTAAATCAATATCATCACTTATGGATATTCGACCAGATTATGCTAATATTAAGCATAATGGTGGATTTGAGCAAGTTGATCCTAGTGAAGTTAAAGTTGGCGATATAATTGTTATTAATCCTGGTGAAAAGATTCCACTTGATGGGGTAATAATAAAAGGTTCAACTACTTTGGATACAAAGGCCATAACTGGTGAATCTATCCCACGCGATGTTTCTATTAATGAAGAAGTTATAAGTGGATGTGTAAATTTAACATCACAGATTGAAGTAAAAGTTAGTAAAGAATTTTATAATTCAACTGTATCTAAGATACTTGATCTTGTTGAAAATGCATCATCACAAAAATCTAAAGCAGAAAATTTTATTACCAGATTTGCTAAATATTACACACCTATAGTTGTAACAGTGGCTCTTTTCTTAATGATTGTTCCAAGTATAATCACTTCTGACTGGGCAACTTGGATATATCGTGCATTAAGTTTTCTTGTCGTATCTTGTCCTTGTGCATTAGTTATTTCGATACCTCTATCATTTTTTATGGGAATTGGTGCAGCATCAAGATATGGAATTTTAGTAAAAGGGAGTAACTATCTTGAAAAGTTTAATAAAGCTAATATTTTTGTTTTTGATAAAACGGGAACTCTTACTAAAGGCAATTTTGTAGTTTCAAAAATTACTCCAAAAGAGAATAAAGAAGAGATTTTGCGACTTGTTGCGATTGCGGAAAAAAATTCTAACCACCCAATTGCTCACTCAATTATCTCTTATTATGGAAAAGAAATTGAAGAAGGTTATACTTTAATTAATATTGCCGGTCAAGGTATCGTGGCCACAAAAGGTAAAGTTAATATTTATTGTGGTAATGAAAAATTGATGCAAAATAATGGTATTCAATTTGTTGAGGAAAATGAAATTGGAACAATAGTGTATGTAGCAAGAAATAAAGAATATATTGGTTCTATTTTAATCACTGATGAAATAAAAGAAGAAGCCAAACAAGTTATTATTGGATTAAATTCTATGCGTTGCCAAACCTTTATGCTTACAGGAGATAACGATGAAATTGCTAAAAATGTCGCATATCAAATTGGTCTTACTGGTTACAAGGCATCTTTATTACCACAAAATAAAGTTGAAGAGATCGATAATATGTTAAAAAAGAAAAATTCTAACGAAGTATTATGTTTCGTTGGTGATGGAATTAATGATGCTCCAGTACTTATGCAATCTGATATTGGTATTGCAATGGGTGGAGTTGGAAGTGATGCTGCGATTGAAGCATCTGACATTGTTTTGATGAAAGATGATTTACGAGGAATATTACTTGCAAAAAAAGTGGCAAAAAAAACAATGACAATTGTATTTGAAAATATTTGGTTTTCATTAATTGTTAAGTTTACAATTCTCGTATTGTCTGCATTTGGAATAACTAATATGTGGATTGCTGTATTTGGAGATGTTGGTGTAGCAATTCTTGCAATTCTTAATGCAATGCGTGTTAATTCAAAATATAATACCTGACTTTAGGCAGGAACCCTCAAATATAGTGTTACATCAATCAAAAAACAAATCAGCATCGAGAATAT
>CANQDY010000148.1 GCA_947593895.1 uncultured Bacilli bacterium | reverse complement strand
TGGAGACAATGTTTATCGTACAACTAGAGGTTATGATGTTCTTGAAGAAGGAGCAAAAAATAATAATTCAGCTGGAGCATTTGTTGGAGTTGGGTTAGGTTTAGATGTTGCTAAAAATATTAATGCTGGCGGAGGAATTATTCCTAATAGCCAAAATGATGTAGGTCGCTGTCCAAGTTGTGGAAGGGTTATCTCAAAAGAAGCAAAGTTCTGTCCTGAATGTGGTAAAAAAATTATTCTTACCTGTCCAAAATGTCACAATGCAGTTAATATTGGACAAAAGTTCTGCCCTGAATGTGGTGAACCTTTAGCTAAATAGGAGGATCTATTCATGAAAAAAAATTTTTGGTTTTTAATTTCATCGCTATTAGTTCTTGCAATAGTAATTATTATTCCATTCTTATTTACAAAAGAATTTCCAAGTGATGGAACTTTAGCGGTATATTTAGCAAGTAAAATTTTATATGGTTTACTTCTTATTGGAACAATTGTATATTGCTTGTTAAAAGAAACTGCAAATGGAATTACTTTGTCATTAACTATTCTTAGTAGTTTGTTTCAATTGATTCCTTTATCACAACGCTTTGTATTGCAATCAAGTGTTAAGAATTCAATAGTTTGGGGAGTATTAATCCTAGTTCTATCGCTTTTAATCTATGTAGTATTTATAGGATTAATTTTAACTTCAAACAAAAAAATGGTTAAATCAAATCATAGTTATGAGGGAAATGAGATTAAAGTAAAAGAAGCATCAACTTTCGCTCATATTGAGAAAGAGGGAAAAGATGAATAATTATGAATGCCCAAATTGTGGCAATGTTATGAATGATACAGAAGAAAAATGTCGCTATTGTGGAACAACAAATCCAACTTACTCTCTTGTTAATAAGATGATTAAACATGTAGTTCCAGTTGAATCATCAAATCAAAATAGCGGAGTTTATTCTAGTAAAAGTCGTATTGCTTGTGGATTACTACAACTTTTCTTTGGCGGATTAGGAATAGGTCGATTCTATTCTGGTCATACCGGAGTTGCTGTCGCTCAGTTATTGCTGACTATATTTACTTGTGGTTTTGCAGGAATTTGGGGATTTATTGATGGAATCCTAATTTTAGTTAATACAAAATTTACTGATAGTGAAGGCAAAATAATGAAATAGTTTATGAAGGACTATTTAAATCAAACTAAAATAGACTTAAAAAAATATTGGTACTTTCTAGTACTTATATTTTTTTTAATTTTGTTAAGAATTTTTTCAATTGAAAATTGTTTGATTCATTTGATTTTTAAAATTCCATGTCCAGGATGTGGATTGACAAGAGCATATTTGAGTTTATTTAAAGGTAATATAATTAATGCTATTGAATTTCATCCTTTATTTTTACTTCCTTTAATTGCACTATTATTATTTCCATTAAGAAATAAAAAATGGTTTATTTTTAAACACTATTTAGTTTGGTGGTTTATTCTTTCTTTATTTATAATTTGTTATATTATTCGATTATCATTTAGTCTTTTTCCTTTTTAAAGATAATAATTAGTTTTTAAATTTTGCTAATAATAATATATTGGTGAGAAATATGAAACAAAATTCAATTTGGAATCAAAGTGTTACTATTAATAGATTTCCAAGTTTAAATCAAGATTTAGAATGTGAAATTGTTATTGTTGGCGGAGGATTATGTGGATTATTAACGGCATATTATCTTTCATTGGAGGGAAAGCAAGTTGTCGTTTTAGAAAAAAATTTAATTGGAAGAGGAAAAACATCTTTATCAACTGCAGTTATTACTTTAGAACACGATATTTTATATTCAAATTTAATTGAAAAACTCGGATTTAATAAAGCAAAAAATTATTTGATGGCAAATCTTTTTGCAATTAAAGAGTATAAGTCTTTAGCAAATATATTTGATTTTGATTTTGAGGAAAAACCTAATTGTTTATATGCCACTAAAAATGCTGAGATAATAGAAAAAGAATATAAAAGTTTATTAAGATTAGGTTTAGAAACAAATTTAAAACTTACTAATCAAATTGAATTACCAATTGAAATTCAAAAGGCCTTATTTATTGATGATCAAGCAATGATGAATCCAATGAAATTAATTAATAATTTATCAAAAAGATTAACAATCTACGAAAATAGTCAAGTGACCAAAGTTTACAATAATTATTTAATTTGCAACAATTTTAAAGTTAAAGCCAGGAAGATTATTATTACATCTCACTTTCCTTTTATTAATAAAGTTGGATTATATTTTGCTAAGATGTATCAGAAAAAATCATTTGTGATTGCAATTAGTAATTTTGATAAATTGCAAGCGACATATTCAAATTTAAACGATGATGATTTTTATTTTAGAGATTACAATGGTTATTTGTTAATTGGTGGAAATGATAAGCGAATTGGTAGTAAAGGAGTTTCTTTTAATAACTTAATTGATTTTGCTAAAAAGAAATTTCCAAGTTGTAAAGTTGAATATTTTTGGTCAAATCAAGACTGTATCAGTTTGGATCAAGTTCCATACATTGGAAAATATAGTCATTTTTATTCAAATGTATATGTAGCAACGGGTTTTAACTTATGGGGAATGACTAATAGTTTAATAGCTGCAAAAATATTAACAGATCTAATTATGGCCAGACATAATCCTTATTATCATTTATACAATCCTTTTGGAAGATTATTTAATAAGCAATTGATATTCAACATAGGGAATTTTGTTAAAAATTTATTAGTTTTAAAAAAAACAAGGTGCACACATATGGGGTGCACTTTGCTATTTAATGAAAGTGAAGAAGTATACGAGTGTCCATGCCACGGAACAATGTATGATAAAGATGGTAATATAATTTGTTCTCCGGGAATCAAAAATCTCAAGC
>CANQDY010000147.1 GCA_947593895.1 uncultured Bacilli bacterium | reverse complement strand
CTTCTAATCACACCAGTTGTTTTCAAAATATCACCATACTTTCTTTAATATTTTATCAAATAACCAAATAATTATACAATAAAGAAAAAAATTAAAGATTTTTTCTTTAATTTTCATTTACAATTTGAATAATTTTATCCAAAAGTTCATTTAAATAATAAATAAAATGTTTATCTAATTTATTAATATCAAGTAATATATGAATTTTTTTATCTTTAAAAGAAAGTCTAAAATTTTTCGAAATATCATAAGAAGCATAAAATAACTTTTCACCGTCAATTTTCACCGATGTAAGTGGAGGAAGAATAATTTCAACAAAGTTTTTATTTTGTTTTGATTCTACAATTCCAAGAATTTTAGCTTGCTTTTCAAACCATTCCTCATGCATATAAATTAACATTTCCTCACTAATCTTTCCAAATCTATTTTCTAATGTTTCCTTAATTTTACCAATATCATTGAAACTATTTATATTATTTATCATTTTATGTATTTCAATTTTTATTTCATCATCAGGAGCATAATCATCAGAAATATGTGTTTCAACTTCCACTAAAGGTTTATTACTTTCTACCTTTTCTTCTTCTACTTTAATTCCTTTGAGCTTATCGACCTCTTCCTTAAGCATTTTTAAATAAAGCTCAATACCAATACTGTCAATAAAGCCTGATTGTTCACTACCTAAAATATTTCCCGCTCCTCTAATTGATAAGTCTCTCATAGCTATTTTAAATCCACTTCCAAGTTCAGTAAATTCTTTAATAGTATTTAGTCTCTTAACTGCCAAATCAGTAAGTTCTTTGTGATTATTATACATCAAATATGCATATCCAATTCTATCACTTCTACCAATTCTACCTCTAATTTGATATAACTGTGACAAACCAAAATGATCAGCATCGATAATTATAAGTGTATTAACATTTGGAATATCAATTCCCGTTTCAATAATTGTCGTACAAACTAAAATATCAAATTCATAATTAGTAAAATCAGTCATAATATTTTCAAGTTCCATTTTTGTCATACGACCGTGAGCATATTTGATTCTTGCCTCCGGAATTAACTCTTGAATCTCCCTCAATTTACTCTCTATTTTTTCAACGCTATTGTAGAGCATAAAGACTTGTCCTTTCCTCGACAATTCCTTATATATCGCATCTTTAATAATATTTTTATTTTCTGGCATAACATAAGTTTGTATTGGCTTTCTTTTTTCAGGAGGGGTTTCAATAAGAGCAAGCCCTCTTATTCCAGAAATTGACATTTGAAGTGTCCTAGGAATTGGTGTCGCAGATAAAGTTAAAACATCAATATTATTTTTATATTTTTTAATTTTTTCCTTATGTGTAACTCCAAACCTCTGTTCCTCATCAATTACCAAAAGCCCTAAATCGGCAAATTCAACAGCATCATTTAAAAGTTTATGAGTGCCAAACAAAATATCAATTTTACCAGTTTTTAACTTTTCCAAAATCTGTTTTTGTTCTTTCACTGACGTAAAACGATTAAGAAGAGCAATATTTATAGGAAAATCTTCAAATCTTTCTAAAGCGGCATTATATTGTTGGCTAGATAATATTGTTGTTGGGCACAAATAACAAGCTTGTTTACCATCATTAACTGCTTTAAATATTGCTCTAAATGCAACTTCCGTTTTTCCATATCCAACATCGCCACACAAAAGCATATCCATAGGTTTGTCTTTTTCCATCTCGTGTTTAATGATCTGAATAGAACGAATCTGATCAGAAGTAGGCTCAAACTTAAATTTACTTTCAAACAAAATTTGATTTTCATCATCTGGAGAAAATGCATATCCCTTCATTGTTTCTCTTTCAGCCGAAACACGAATCAAATCGCCCGCTATTTCTTGGAGACGTTTTTGAACCTTTGCTTTTCTCTTTTCCCAATTATCACTTCCAAGTTTATCTAATTTTACATCTATTCCTTCATTACCCGAAAATTTACTAATTTTTTCAATTTTTTCTACTGGTAAATACAAAACATCCCCATCGGCATAAATAAGTTTAATATAATCTTTTTTGATTCCATTTTTTGTAAGAGTTGTAATTTCTGAATAAATACCAATACCATGATCGATATGAACAATATAATCGCCCTTTTCCAAATTATCAATATTACTAATTCTCGTACCGATTTTATATTTACTTTTTACTTTTTTCTTTTCCGCTATTTTACCAAATAAATCATTTGAAGAAATAACGACATAATCTTCGTATATAAAGCCACTCATAATATATTTATTTATTACATTAATCTTATTTTTAATAACACTATTTTCATCGGCAAAAATAATATCATCATCAATTTCCAAATAATTAGTAATTCTCTTTACAACATGTTTATTATCAATACAAAAAATAACCGTTTTGCCACTATTAACATATTTAGCTAAATCTTGTTTTATTCTCTCAAAATTACCTGCATAATTATCAATATTAAAAGATAAATAATTATATATTTTAATTTTTTTATCAATTAAATTATCTATTTCCATTATATATATAGTATCATTAACTTTAATATCACTAATATCCCACATATAATTAGTATTAATTTCATCATCAATTTCTTTATCATAATCACTTATCGTTTCTCTAAGCAGTCCATATGCCGAAAGAATTTGATTATAATCATAATAAAAAGAACTATATTCACCCATGTAATCCCAAAGACCACTTACACTGTTTGAATAATTACATAAATATTTTTGCAATTTCTTTTTTTCTAAAATTTCTTTATCATTGTCAAGTAAAAATTCTGTAAAAGGATAAATTTTTGCTTCACTAATACTATTAGACGATATCTGACTATCCAAATCAAAATATTTAATACTATCGATAGTATCTCCCCAAAATTCAATTCTAATAGGATTATCTAAACAAATAGGAAAAATATCAACCACATATC
>CANQDY010000146.1 GCA_947593895.1 uncultured Bacilli bacterium | reverse complement strand
AATTGATTATTCTACAAGTACAGTAAGACATATCAAGTTAAAAGACTTTCTTTTAATGAATAGTTTATAATATATTCATTTTTTGAAAATCATCGATTTACCTTTGGTGGTTTTTGTTTACTTTATGGCTGTGTGCATCTGCTTGCATCGTATCAAAACGGTACTCTTTTGCCATGTTAAAGGAATCAGATTGATACAATGTGTCAGTCTTTTTTTATTGAATTCGACATCTAGCGTTTAGGTATTTTAGAAGAAAACAGGTCTTAAAAAGTGCAAAAATTGCATTATTTCTAAAACCTTTTTAATGCATTAAATAAAAGTGAAAGCGATAGAATATTTAATTTCTAATTTCATAAAAATATTAGATTTTTAAAAAATTGCATCCAACCACTAAGTGTTGATAAATCCATTAAATAATTTTTATTTTAAATAGTACTATTATGTACAAATTAAAATGATATCTTGGTAAATATTTTATACATGAGTTATATTGATATAAATAATTAAGTGATAATATTTAGTATGATAAATTTATATAAAACTTTTTATAATATATATTTGTCTTATGTTGCAAAAGGGGTAATTTTGAGATAAGTTATTTGATATGAATGACGAAAAGAAACTTATTAATGCACTAAAATCAAATAATAAAGAAAACATTGAAACAGTATTTGAATATATATTTAATACTTATAGGTCATATGTTGCCTTTGTTGCTTCGATGTATCTAAAAGATCGACATGATATCGATGATATTATTCAAGAGGTGTTTGTCGGATTTTTTAATAATGCAAGAAATGTTAATACATCAATTAAGTCATACTTATCAATTTCAACAAAGAATCGTTGTATTAATTTAATAAAGAAAAAGCAAGGTGTCGTGTTATTAAATGATAAAGTAGAATTTATAGTTTCAGATGATTTAAAAAGTGAAAGTTACTATCAATTAATTGATGATATGAAAAGTTTTTTACAACCGGAAGAAGTGGAACTGATTATAAAACATATAATAAACGGATTAACTTTTAAAGAGATATCTATTGATTCTAATACAAACGAAAATACAATAAAAACAAAATATTACTCTGCGATAAAAAAATATGTGAGGGAATGCCATGAAAAGATGTGAAAAAGAATTTATAAGCTTACATAGTTCAGATTTTTATAATGTAAATTTTGATAGTATCAAATCTCAAATCAATATGGATAAATATATTGATGAAGGTAAAAAATCTAATTTATTTACAAAATATTTTAATGCCAGAGTTTTAATTTCCACTTCTTTAGCACTTGTTTTAACTGCAGGAATTGGGATATGTGCTGGAGTGGCAGTTCCTTATTTGGTAAAAAATAATAATAAAAATGTTATTGGATTAAGTATTGAAAATTTTAATGCAATAGTAACCGAATACGAAAAAAACATATCATTTATTTCTTCAGGATTTGAAATAGCTAATTTACTTGATAATGGAAAAACTTCTCAAGTTTTACAAGATGATTTAAGTGTAGATTATTCACAATTTAATAAAGGAATAAATGGAAAATATAACATTAAATTGAGCAATAAAAAGACGAATAAAGAGACTTCTTATGAGGTTGAAGTTGTTGATTTAGATGTTGTTGAAATTAAATTGCTAAATTATAGGAAAAACTATTATTTTGGAGAAAAAATTGTTCCTCAAGATTTAAAAATAGTAAAGGTTAGATCTGATGGCAGTGAAGTAGTTTGTAAATCAACTGAATATTATATTAATGAATCAAATTTTGATAGTACCCAAAAAGGAATATATGATGTTTCAGTTTCGTTAATTGGAAATAGTGAATTTAAAATAGATTATCAGGTTGAAGTTATTGGTTATGATATGCATATTTTCGATGGAAAATATTCTTATTTAATTGATAATTACAAATATGGTGCGCCAATAGTTTATGCCTTTGAAATCAAAGATGGTACTATTACACCTTATTATAGTGAGATTCTTTTAAATGGTAGTTTGAATTTTGATTTTAGCGGTAATAATTTAATCGTTAATTGCGAAGGGCATAGCCAAAAAATGGTATACTCTCCAGAAAAAAGAAGTTTTGTTGTTTCAGGAATTGCTGGTGATCCAGATATGGAGTGCTTTAAATTATTTGATGGTGATTATTTGCTTGAAATAAAAGGAGAATTAGTTACTAATTCTCAAGAAAAATACATTGCAAAAGAAGGTACATTACCATATTCAACATATACTTATTTAGTTCATAACTATGGGGGAGTTTATTTTGATTCAAACTTGAGTCAGGAAATTAATTGCCAAAGTAAATTCGATCAAGACACGATAATTAATGTTGGAATTAAACAAAATAATTATTCTAATAAAGAATATGTAGGAATATGGTACCGAAAAGATTGGAATAAATTAATTTATCTTGAAAGCAATATGACTATTCATTCTGGAAACTTGCAAAACGCAAAACCATTTACTGCGACTAAAAATAGTGAAGGAAATTATGTTATTAGATCAACTAATTATGAAGTAATGATCTTTAATCCAATTGAAGATACATTAAATTTACTTGATCCTGAAACTGGTGAGGTATATTTAGTTTATCATCGTTTTAATGAGAATACTCAAATTATTGTTTCATTAAAATATGATGAATATGTATTAAACAAAGGTGATTCTTTTGTTCCAATTAAAGTGGAGCAGGATAGAATTTCCTGGTATAATATAGATAACTATAATGGTGAACCACTTTATGAAAATAAAAATTTTTCTTCAGTTACAAGCACATCTATAGATATGAGTTTATACGATGGATATATTTATGGAAACATCCATCATTATTATAAAATTGAAAGTAACGATTGGGATGATAAACTAAAAACTGGTTGGAAATATGTGCTAGTTGAATACTTAGAATATGAAGAAGTAAGTAGAGGCTATTTATC
>CANQDY010000145.1 GCA_947593895.1 uncultured Bacilli bacterium | reverse complement strand
GTAATTTTACTTCTATTTGCAACATTTTCTTCCCTTTTCTTTCTTTGTTTGTTGCACTTGCTTTTATAATTAACAAAGTTGATGAAAAAAAGTAATTACGACTTGGAAATAACTTAATGTTATTATATAATCACCTTTGGTGATAATTAATGAGTCGAATCGCAAGACTAAAATTAGAAATTAAAGATTATGCAACTAAAGAACAAGTTACAAATGAATTTATTGGTGAGGTAGTTAGTATTGACGAATCTTTAAAATCTAATTTATATCGTTTTTTTGAAACCGATATGGGAACTATTCTTGTTTCAATTGATTATCATAAGGAACAAGTAGTCATTCAGGAAAATAGTGAAACAATTAAACTAAGTATGGTTTTAAAAAATGGTTGCTTGGAAAAATGCGTTTATCATTTTGATGGAAATAATTATTTAGAATTAAAAACAAAAGCATTTGAAATTGTTATTGACGAAAATAATGTCAAACTGGATTATGATTTGTATAATTTGTCGGATATGAATCATCCGATGACAAGAAATGTAATAGAAATTACTTGTGAGGAAAATAGAGTATGTTAGATATTGAATTAAAATTAAAAGATATAATTTGTTATGCTTTCAAACAAAATGGTGTTGTTGTTGATAAAAATTCAATTGCTATTGAAAGAAGTAAAGATAAATCTCATGGTGATTATGCGTCGACAATTGCTTTACAAATGTCTAAGACATTACATCAACCACCAAGAGATATTGCAAATAATTTGGTGAAATATCTACAATCTGATTTCATTGAAAATGTTGAAGTTGCTGGCCCTGGATTTATTAATTTCTTTGTTAAAAGTGACTCGTTATCTTCAATCGTGAGAACTATTATTGAACAAGGTGATCATTATGGTGAAGGAAATGAAACTCATCCTGAAAAAATAAATGTGGAATTTGTATCAGCAAACCCAACAGGTGATTTACATTTAGGCCATGCTAGAGGAGCGGCTATTGGTGATAGTATCTGTCGCTTGTATAAAAAAGCTGGTTACAATGTTACTCGAGAATATTATGTAAATGATGCTGGAAATCAAATTAATAATTTAGCTAAATCTATAAGAGTTAGATATCATCATTTGTTAGGTGATGATTCATTGATCTTCCCGGAAGATGGATATCATGGGGAAGATATTATCAATATTGCTAAATTAATTGTTGATGATGTTGGAGATAAATATCTTGTAGATAATGATGAATCATTTGATTACTTTAAAACACAAGGTACAAAACTTGAATTAGCTAAACTAATAAATGACTTAAAAATGTTTAGAGTTGAATTTGATGTTTTTACTAGTGAACTTGCAATTAGAAAAGCAGGAAAAATAGAAAAAGTTTTGGAAAGATTAAAACCATATACTTATTTAAATGAAGATGCATTATTTTTAAAAACCACATCGATTAGTGATGACAAGGATCGGGTATTAATTAAGAGCAATGGTGATTATACTTATTTGTTACCAGATATTGCTTATCATCAAGATAAATTAGAACGTGGATTTGATAAATTGATTGATTGTCTTGGTGCAGATCATCACGGATATATTGAAAGAATGAAATCAAGTTTAGTAATGCTTGGTTACAAGGCTTCAAACTTAGATATTGAACTGATTCAAATGGTACGTCTATTTAAAGATGGTGAAGAATATAAAATGAGTAAAAGAACCGGAAACGCTATTAGTATGAAAGAACTATGTGAAGAAGTTGGAATTGATGCAGTTCGCTATTTCTTTGTTTCTAGAGCGGCTTCTTCACATCTTGACTTTGACTTAAATTTAGCAAGTAAAATGGAGGCATCTAATCCGGTTTATTATGCGCAATATGCGCATGCTAGATTATGCGCAGTTCTTGAAAAAGGAAAAGAATATCAATTGGATTTAAGTTGCAAAAATCTCGGTAGTGAAAAAGAAATTGCTCTTATGAAAATTTTAGTTGATTTTCCAAAAGAAGTTTCTCAATGTGCAAAGCAAAGAACACCATATAAAATGACCAATTATATTCAGAAATTAGCAACTGCGATTCACGAATTTTATTCAGAATGTCGCATTGTTGATAAAAATAATGTAGAATTAACTTCATCTCGACTTGCTTTATCAAAAGCTAGTCAAATTGTAATGAAGAATGCTCTTGACACAATTGGTGTTACAGCACCAGAAAAAATGTAAAGGAGGAAAAATTATGTCAAATAAATCATTATTAGATGTGGCTTATGAAATTATTAGCCAAGAAGAAAATTCAATTAGTTTCAATTCTTTATGGGTTAAAGTTTGTGAAGTAGAAGGTATTGATGAAAATGATAAGATTGGTAAGATTGGAAAATTCTATACTTCATTAGTAACTGATGGAAGATTTGTAAATCTTGGTGATAATACTTGGGATTTAAGATCAAAATATACTTTTGATAAAGTTCACATTGATATGAGCGATTGCTATAGCGATGAAGAAGAGGAAGAGGATAAGGATCCAGAAGAATTATTGTCTGATGGAGATGAAGATGAAATCTTTAAAGATGATGATGAAAATGATGATGAATCTGAATATGAACCAGATACAGATTCAGATTCAGAAGAGGATTTATAATTATAGTGATTTAGTCAAAATCATGATATAATAAATTTGTTATTACTTAGGAGGGTTAATTAAATTTATGGCACTAGTTTCTATGAAAGAAATGCTTATCAAGGCAAGAGAAGGACATTACGCAGTTGGTCAATTCAATATTAATAATTTGGAATGGACCGGCGCAATTCTTGATAAATGTCAAGAATTACAAGCACCTGTAATTTTAGGTGTATCTGAAGGCGCAATGAGATATATGGGTGGCTGGAACACTATTGTAGGTATGGTTAGAGGATATATAATTGATAAAAATATTACTATACCAGTTGCTTTACATCTTGATCATGGTTCAAGTTTTGAAGCATGTAAAGCGGCAATTGATGCAGGGTTTACATCGGTTATGATTGATGCTTCTCATC
>CANQDY010000144.1 GCA_947593895.1 uncultured Bacilli bacterium | reverse complement strand
ATCTATTTTTTTATTTCAATTCATTCATTTTTTCACTTATTTTTTCGTTTCATTTTGCAACACTTTCATATCGCAACATTGTGTTGCTTTTTCAATTTAGATTAACATTTAAACTTTTTCATATATTAAAATCGATATGATGTTGACATTTTCATTTCCAAAAATTTGAAATAAAAAATTTAAACTATTAACTATTTGTTATCGTAAAATTAATATTAATTCAATATTAATCAAGTATTTTTTATCTGATAAAAAGTAAATTATAGTAATAAATTAGTTTAGTGGAAAATCCACTAAAGAAGTACTAAACTATGTTAAAATATCAATATACTTTTAGCTTATTTTTCTATATAATTTAATTATTACCGGAGGTTAGTTATGGAATTAAGTTCAATAGTACATTATATGAATGAATCATTTGCATTCAAATTAAATGAACATCAATATTTAATAAAGATAAGAACGAAACATAATGATTTAGCATCGGTAAAATTAAGATATACCGAAAAATACATTCTAGAAAGAAATTACCCAGGACTAGAATTTTTTACACTTGAAATGAAAAAAATTATATCAACATCGCTTTATGATTACTATGAGGCAATAGTTTCTGATGAAATTATGTTTCATAATAATAAAGTTATTATGATAGCAGTAAGATATTACTTTATTTTAGAAGATGAAGATCATAATGTTATTTACTATGGAAATTACAAGTTTAATAAAAATGAGCCAAAAAATTCAATTGAGATGTTTAATTTAGTAATCCATCAGGCCGATAAGTCATATTTTAAAACACCAGATTGGAGTAAAGGAGCAGTTATTTATCAAATCTTTCCAGAAAGATTTTCACCCACTGATGATCAATATTCTGAACATTGGTTTGATGTACCTATGGGACATATGACTAGGACTAATGGTTCCTTAAAAGGAATTTATCAAAAGATACCATATATTAAAGATTTAGGTGTTGATGCAATCTACTTAAACCCAATTTTTCTTTCAAATTCATCTCATCATTATGACACTGTTGATTATATGAAAATTGATCCAAAACTAGGTGATGATAACGATTTAAAACTACTAGTTGACGAGTGTCATAGAAATGGAATTAAAGTTATTTTGGATCTAGTTTTTAATCATTCTTCAACTCAATTTTTTGCTTTTCAGGATTTACTTAAAAATCAAGAAAAATCCAAATATAGAGATTGGTATTTTGTGAGAGATTTTCCAGTTTCTATCGATTTTCCACCAAAATATATGGGCTTTTCATTTGCACCATTTATGCCGAAATTAAATCCGGACAATCCTGAATGTAGACAATATTTTATAAATGTTACCAAGCACTATCTATCTAATTTTAATATTGATGGTTATCGGCTTGATGTTGCAGATGAAGTATCTCATTCATTTTGGAAAAAGTTTAGAAAAGAAAGTAAAAGGATTAATCCAGAGTGTTTAATTATGGGTGAAGTTTGGTATGATTCGACTCCTTATCTTCGAGGAGATGAATTCGATTCAATTATGAATTACACAATTTATGACGGCATAAGAAATTTTTTAGCGGGATTATTATCAATCGATCAACTTATTGAAGTAATTGGAAGAGAAAGAGGAGAAACTCCGTTAAATTATTATCATAATAGTAATGTTTTAATTGGTTCTCACGATACTGATCGAATTTATTCTTTCTTAAATCATGATAAAAAGAAGTTTTTAATAGCCATGACATTATTGTTTTTTATTCCTGGTTCACCTTTAATTTATTATGGTGATGAAATTATGATGGACGGAAGTCACGATCCAGATTGTCGTAGAGGAATGATATTTGATCAAGAATATAATAATGATGTTAAAAATATTATTAAAAATTTAATAAAGTTGAAACATTTACCTGCATTAAAAATTGGTGAATTAAAAATTCAAAAAATTGGAAAAAGTTCATTGATGATCAATCGTTATTATAATGATGAAGAGATAAATCTTATTGTTTCATTTGAAGAAAATTTATCATTAATAGACTTGAAAGGAAAAACAAATTTATTTAACAATACTATTTTTGAAGGTATTTTATCAAATCAAAAAATTTTAATTTATAAATGAGCCAAAAAAGATTTTCCAATTATGGTTCATGAGCATAATTGATTTAATAAAAATGCTAATATCTTTGTTCAATTTTTAATCTCTTGTATGAAAACCAAAAATCATCTTTATTCTATTACAAAATAAGAGTATTGCATATATCTTTGGATTAATACTGAAGTTCTATTGAATAATAGAAGTAATCTATAAATTTATTTCCGTAGGTCAGTATAACCATATACAATATATAATTTTGGTATTTATTAAAATTTAATAGCATAAATAAATTTTCGTATTATATTAGAGTTATTTATAAAAATTTCTTTTAACATTAAATATTTATGATATATATAACGAACTCGATAAAACTTTAGATTATAGGTTATGCATAAAAATAATAATAAATCCTAAATAAGTAGAATAATAAATACAAAAAAATAAGATGATTATTTTTAAATCATCTTATTATGTTAGAGATATTAAATTTAATTGTTCTTTATCTAATTATGTGAAGAACCACAAATACAGGTAATTTTATTAACCCTTACGATTGTAGAACTCAACGATGTTAGATTCAATGATATCTCTAGGTAATTCATTACGCTCTGGAAGTCTAATGTATTTTCCTTCGAGTTTTTCCTTGTCAACTTCGACATAAGCAACAACTAACGCTAAAGATTCAACAGATTCTTTAATAACTTTTAAGTTTTTGCTTCCTTCTTTGACACAGATTGCATCACCAGGTTTGCAAGTATATGAAGGAATATCAACTTTCTTTCCATTAACAGTAATGTGACCGTGGCTAACTAATTGACGAGCAGCTCTTCTTGTTCTACCATAACCTAAACGATATACTAAGTTGTCTAATCTTGATTCTAGTAATTGCATAAATGCAGTACCAGTGACAACACCTTTAATTTTCTTTGCTTCAAAGAATAAATTACTGAATTGTCTTTCAGAAACACCATATGTGAATC
>CANQDY010000143.1 GCA_947593895.1 uncultured Bacilli bacterium | reverse complement strand
CTTGAATTGTTCCCCAAGGTTTAGTTCTTTTGGAAGCTAAATATCGTTTAGCTAAAGGAATATCATCTATATTTTGATAAGCATAGGCAACTTCGATTTTGGATTCTATTCGTTGGCCGATTGTTTCTTTAAAGACCGTTTCTAACTCTTTTTTGATTACAAAGACAACTTTGGTGAAACCGGCTCTTTTAGCATCATAAACAGAATAATCAATAAGGAATTCGTTATTAGGACCTATTGGTTCTATTTGTTTTAAACCGCCAAAGCGACTGCCCATTCCTGCAGCCATAACAACTAATGTTTTTTGCATAATTTATCCTCCATTTTTTAAATTATACCATGGAAAAAATAAGAAGTAAATTGCGTTGTTCTAATTTTTGTTTAGGTATTTTATTTAGAAGATTTTATTTAAACTTTTGTTTGACACTCGTACATTTTTATGATATTATTTGATTGGAGGTATAAAATATGGATAATTTAAAACCATTAACTGCTAAACAAAATAATGTGCTTGATTTTATAAAAAAATTTACGGCTGAACATGGGTATCCCCCTGCAATAAGAGAAATCGGAAATGCTTTGGGGCTTTCTAGTCCAGCAACAGTTCATACTTACATTAAAAGATTATGTAATGCGGGGTATTTGAAAGTTAATAGTAATAAATTTAGAGCTATGGAGATTTTAGTAGATAATGAATATTTAAATAAAGATGAGGATTTAATAAAAGTTCCTCTACTTGGGAAAATAACGGCTGGATCACCAATTGAGGCTATTGAAAGGCCAAATGAATTTTTTACTTTACCGGCTACTTTGGTACCTAAAAAGCAAGCAATATTTACTTTGAATGTAAGTGGAACATCAATGATTAATGCGGGAATATTCGATGGAGATATTGTTATTGTTCAAAAACAAAATAATGCTAAAAACGGAGATATAATTGTAGCCATGACAGAAAACAACGAGGTTACTTTAAAAACTTATTATAAAGAGAAAGGACATATTCGTTTACAACCGGAAAACGATACAATGGATCCTATTATATTAGATAATGTCGTTGTGTTAGGAAAAGCTATTGGGTTATATAGACAATTTTAGCTTATATTATAATCTGAAAAAATATCAAAAAATTGGCAATCTAAGCCAATTCTTTTTTTATTTGTTCTATTATTTTTTTGATGGTTGTGGCATCTTCATCAAATAATTCTAAACGAAATGTATTTATGCCCATTTTCTTATAAATATCAATATGAGAAATAAGGTTAATAATTGAAGGTGACATTAAATAAGTTGTATCATTTTCGAGAATAATAGGATAATTTCGCTTACTTTTATCCTCGAGTGTATATACTGAATCTTTATTTAAATTATTTGCTTTATAAAAATTATATTTCATTGTCATTAATTCTAAAGTTCCATAAACGATAAATTCCAAATTTATATTATTAGATATTTTATTTGAAAGATAAGATAATTTTTCCATGTCTAGTTCAGGGCTTAAAGTTATTTGTTTTACTTTTTGCTCGTTTAAAAATTCAATATATGAAGCATTGACTATATTTAAACTATAATCAGTAAATACTGTATTATTTGCGGCATATTTTAAACTGCCTGTTTCATTAATTAAAATGTTTTCATTAACATACTTGGGATGGTTTGGTAAAACTTTAGCCAATTTCAAAAATATTTTTGAATCTTTATATTTATAATATAAATTTATGTCTGAAACATATATGTAATCTATATTTAAGTCTAATAGAGTCTTTATTTGTTCTTCAGTACGAGCTAAGGCGCTAATCTTATATTGCTTTACATTTCTTTTTACTATTTTAGGATTAAATTGAAGCAGATTATTGTGATGATGCGTTGATATTCTTTTTTGAATAAGTTCTGATATTAGATTTCTTCTGATGTTGTTAATTGTGCTTACAGCAATAAATATATCTTCATCAATATCAAGGGAAATATTATTAACTAAAAATGGTGTATTTCCCGTTTTAGAAAGTAATTCTTTTATGCGCTCTTTGGTTAGAGGCATTGTTATGGATTCACTTACATTGGCACCAGTATATTCTACTTTATTAGTATTATCACTATAATAAATTTTTAATGGTTTATTTTTATGAGCATAAATGTAAGCACTAATTGGAATTTTTTGTGGTGATTGAGAATTTAGTGTATCATTCAATTTTTTATTTATTGTTAAAGATACATCTCCAATATTTTCTAAATTAACTTTATTATCTATTAAAACTATTTCATTTTCGATGCCGTGGTTTGTCAATTTCTTATTTTCATCATATAAAAAATTTACATACATTCCTTTATTATTTGGTAATCTAATGGCATCACCTTGGAATAATTCGTGACTTAATTTAATGGTAATGTACTTAGAATTGCATTTTATTACTTTACCAATTGATACTCCTTGGTGATTTGAAGTATTCGGATTAATAAGGTTTTCACTTTTTTCATCAAACAAAAATCCTTTAGTAAAATCACGATTATAAATGCTTTTTAAATTAAATATTTCTTGAGAAGTTAGCTTATAATTGTCATTGTCTAGCATTTTACGATATATTTTAGTCACATATCCAACATATTCAGGACTTTTCATTCGGCCTTCAATTTTTAAACTTAATACTTTACTTTTTTTAATAGCTTCAAATTGATTAAATGTAGATAATTCTTTCGTACTTAATAAATATTTGTCTTTTACTAGTGTTTTTTTATTGATGTCAATTAGAGAATATGGAATCCGACATAGTCCAGCACATTCTCCACGATTACCACTTCTATTTAATACTTTTGATGATAAAAGGCATAAACCAGAGTAACAAATACATAAAGCTCCATGAATAAATATTTCAAGTTCAACATTTGTATTTAATTGATTTATTTCTTCTAATGACATTTCTCTTGCCAATACTACTCTTTTCACTCCTAAACTTTCAAGTATTTTTATTTGTTCTATATTGTGGGTATGAGCTTGTGTTGATACGTGAATTTCTAAATTAGGAAGTACTTGTCTAGTTAGGGTAATCATTCCAATATCTTGCATAATGACGGCATC
>CANQDY010000142.1 GCA_947593895.1 uncultured Bacilli bacterium | reverse complement strand
GAGTACAAAGAAAGCCTAAAAAATAAACAGTTTAAGTCATTTATCAAAAAATTAAATGTTGATGATAAAATCCTTATGCAATATACATCATTATTAGAAGAATCAGCTCGTGAGTATAATAATTGTTGCAATTGTAAAAAATTAGTTGAGTGTAAAAATAAAATAGAAGGGTTTGCTTATTTACCAAAAGTAACTTCACAATCAATTTTATTTGAATACAAACCTTGTAAATATAAAAATGACTTAGTCAATAAAACGAAATATCTACATAATGTAAAATATTTTAATACGCCGATTGAATTACAGGAAGCACAAATTAGTAATATTTATAAATCGGATAAAAAACGATTTAAAGCCATTAATTGGCTATTAGATTTTATGGATAATTATGCCAATGATCCAAAACAAAAAGGATTATATTTACATGGAAGTTTTGGGTGTGGCAAAACTTATTTGATTAGCGCTGTTTTAAATGAACTAGCTAAGCAAGGGGTAAAGAGTGCTATTATCTTTTGGCCGGAATTTTTAAGGCAAGCTTTCTATAATGATTTTAATGATAAATTTGATTATGTTAAAAATGTTCCTATTTTGTTAATTGATGACATTGGGGCTGAAAATTTAACAGCCTGGAATAGAGATGAGATATTGTGTCCACTTTTACAATATCGAATGGAAAATAAATTGACAACTTTTCTAACATCTAATTTATCAATCGATGAGTTAAAGCAACACCTATCAATTAGTAAAAGTGGCGTTGATGAAGTTAAAGCTGGAAGAATAATTGCTAGAATTAATCAGTTAACTGAGTCAATGGAATTAATTAGTAAGAATTTAAGAAATTAGGTGATAAGATGCCAGAATTACCAGAAGTGGAAACGGTGAAAAATACATTAAAAGGTAAAGTGTTAAATAAAACTATAAAAAAAGTTCAAGTGTTATGGAATTTAATTGATTATCCTGAGGTAGAAAAATTTAAAGAAAGAATCATTAATCAACAAATTATTGACATCAAACGTCGAGGCAAATGGTTAATGTTTGAGTTAAACGACTATTACTTACTTAGTCATCTACGTATGGAAGGAAAATATCTTATAAGAAAAAATGGTGATGAGGTTACTAAACACGAGCATGTTATTTTTACGTTTGATGATAATACGCAGTTAAGATATCATGATACGCGTAAATTTGGGAAAATGCATTTAATTGAAAAGGATAAAGTTTATAAAATGAAACCTTTAAATGAATTAGGATTAGAGCCATGGGATAATAATTTGACGGTTGATTATTTAAAAGATAAATACTCTACGAAAAAACTTCCTATAAAAACAGTATTACTTGATCAATCTATTATTACAGGAATTGGTAATATCTATGCAGACGAAATCCTTTTTTTGAGTCATATTAATCCGCTATGTAAATGTTGTAATCTAAGTAATGAAGAGTTAGAACAAATAATTGTTAATACAAGACAAGTCCTTAATGATGCAATTAGGTTAGGAGGCACTACTATTAGATCATATGAATCTAGTGAAGGGGTTCATGGAAAATTTCAAAATAATCTATTAGTTCATAATCATGAAAATGATAAATGCCCTATTTGTAACTATATAATTCGTAAAATAAAAGTAAATGGTAGAGGAACTTATTTTTGTGAAAAATGTCAAAAAGCAAATTTTTAAAAAATCAAAAATGTTGAAAAATAAAGAAAAAGTCTAAATATTAATTTTTCAAATATATTACCATAATATATTTGAAAAATGTCATAAACATCATAAGCAATGATAAAAAGGTAATAAATAGAAAAATACAAAAATTCAAAAAAATAAAAACAATAAAAACGAAAAAAGTCAAAAAATACTATTGACTTTTTATTATGCATGGGATATAATTTAGACAGAAAAAAGATAGGAGATGGTAGTATGGATTGTCAGACTAAATTAGATTTAGTTGTAGTTAAGAGGAATGGTAAAAAAGTTGACTTTGATGGTAGCAAAATTGCTCTTGCTATTAAAAAAGGGTTTGAAAATATTACGGTATTAGATGAACCATCTGAGGATGGACCTTTATATACAGAAAAAGATGTTAATAAAGTATATATGGGGGTTATTAAACAAATAGAAAAAGATTATAAAAATGAAGATAAAATTAAAATTGAAGATATTCAGGATTTAATTGAAGCTGAACTTAAAAGGCAAGGATATGATGATGTATGCGAATCATTTTCTGAATATCGAGAGAGAAGAGCTAGATCAAGGGAAATGTTCTTTGATGATAAGAAACGTCATAAATTTTTAAAAACATTGGAGGGCTTGGGATTAAAATCAGCTAATGAGGATGATACCAAGAGAGAAAATGCTAATATTGATGGCGATAGTGCAATGGGAACAATGCTTCAATACGGAAGTACTGTTTCAAAAGAATTTGCTAAGTCATATTTAATGAAAAAGAAGTTTGCTGATGCGCATGATGATGGTGATATTCACATTCATGATATGGATTTTCTTGCTATGGGAACAACAACATGTATGCAAATAGAATTAGATCGATTATTTAAAAAAGGTTTTTCAACAGGACATGGACATTTGAGAACACCTAATGATATAGTATCATATAGTGCATTAGCTGCTATAGCTATTCAATCTAATCAAAATGATCAACATGGTGGTCAATCAATTCCAGCATTTGATTATTATATGGCACCGGGCGTTCTAAAGACATTTAAAAAGCAATTCAAACAACATATATATGATTTTCTCGATTATCAAGATTTATTAAGTTTTGTAAACGTAGATAAAGCTATAAAAGAGGTTGATAAATTAGATACTATTGAATTTGATATTAGTATGTTTGAAAATATATATAAGGATTCCGAAGAAATCAAACGACTATTCGAAAAAAGTTATGAAAAGGCTTTACAAAAAACCGACAGGGCTACATATCAAGCCATGGAAGCATTTATTCATAATTTGAATACCATGCATTCAAGAGCAGGAGCTCAAGTGCCATTTTCGTCAATTAATTTTGGTACTGATACATCAGCATGTGGTAGGATGGTTATCAAAAATTTCTTACTTGCTAC
>CANQDY010000141.1 GCA_947593895.1 uncultured Bacilli bacterium | reverse complement strand
AACTAAATTTTTACCATTTAATACAACACATAGTTCTTCATAGTGTGATGACTTTGTAATTATATCACTAACTTCAAAAAAACCTAGATTTTCCTGTTGATGATCAAGATTATAATTAACAATATTTAATAATGATTTAACTAATCCTCTTCTAACAACACTATGATCAATAGTCATTGGATTAAAAATTGAATATGCTTTATCATTATTTAATAATATGAATTCTTCATTTTCCTTTGGTGAAATCAATGTATATGTTAATGCTTCATTTAGACCAGCATCAATAAGCAAATTACGAATCTTAAGTCGTTTTTCTTGTTCTTTAGTGTATCCACCAACAGTAGTTACCATTAATGGTAATTTTGACTTAATTGCCTCAAAACCTACATAACGGATAATTTCCTCACTCAAATCAGCATTGCATTGAATATCAATACGATGAGCAGGTGGAATTGCGATAAAATTATTGTGATTAATGTCAATGACATTAAAATACAACCTTTTCAATATTGAAGTTATTAATTGAAAATCAAATTCTGTTCCTAGTCTTTTATTAATGTAGTCAACCGAACATTTTATTTGCAAATCTTCCATATTAATTGTTGAATAACGAATATTTTTTTCAATAATCTTTGCATCCGCTAATTCAACAAGCAATTGAGCAGTTAAATTTAAAACAAATTCATCTTGCTTTGGATTAATTCCTTTTAAGAAATGCGCACTACTTTCGCTTGATAATCCAATTCTTACTGATGTTCTTCTGACTGTTGAACCTTTAAAATTAGCACTTTCAATTGCAATATTTTTTGTATTTTCGTCAACAGCAACTGAAAGAAGGCCCATTGTTCCCGCTAAACAAACCGGTTCATCATTATTAGTTACCACAAGATCACCAGGAATAATGTGGTATGTTTTTTCATCAAGGCAAACAACATCAGTGTCTAAATCATTTTTTACAACAAATTGATTTGAATGAAGTTTGTCTAAGTCATACATATGAATTGGTTGTCCAGTTAAAACCATAATATAATTTCCGATATCAACGATATTATTGATTGATCTTATTCCTTGAGCCATTAAATATCGCTTTAACCATTTTGGTGATTCTTTAGTTACAACATCTCGAACAACTTTAATTGAAAATTGAGGACAATCTTCAGTTTCACTACTACAAGTAATTTTGCTATCAACTTCAGAATAGCGTTTTGGTTCAGGTATAGTCAATTTGCGATCAAAAAGCGCTGCTAATTCCTTAGCTAATGAATAAATTGATAAAATATCACTACGATTTGCTAAAACATTTATGTTAAAAACGATATCATCTAATCCCAGATATTCCAAAACATCCTCATTACCAACAATAGCATCGTCACTTAATTCTTCAATTCCGTTAATTTGTTTTTCACTTAAAAATAATTTATCAACACCAAGTTCATTTAATGCACAACACATACCATTTGAATCAACACCACGAATAGTTGATTTTTTGATAGTAAATTTTTCTTTTGAAAGGCATGCACCAACTCTGGCAACAATTACTTTCAATCCAACTCTGACATTTGGTGCACCACAAACGATTTGCTCAATACCATATTTTTCACCTTCATCAACTTGAAGAACATGTAAATGGTCACTGTCGGGATGATTTTCGACTTTGATAATTTTACCAATAACTAAGTTCGTAGCGGAGGCAAGTTTTTCCATTCCTTCTACTTCCAAACCAGCAAAAGTCAACTTATCGGCGATTTGTTCTGGAGTGATACCATCTAAATCAACAAAATTAGATAATAATTTATAACTTGCTAACATATCTTCTACTCCTTATAAAATTGTTTATTAAATCTCTTATCATTCGTGTAGAATTTTCTAATATCATCAATGCCATATTTCAACATTGCAACTCTTTCAATTCCAATACCAAATGCAAATCCTTGGTACTCATTTTCATCAAACCCACACATTCTTAAAACATTAGGATGAACCATGCCAGCACCTAAGATTTCAATCCAACCTGTACCTTTACAAAGTGAACATCCTTTACCACCACATTCAAAGCAAGAAATATCCGCTTCAACTGATGGTTCGGTAAATGGAAAATAAGATGAACGCATTCTTACTTCACGTTTTTCACCAAACATTGCTTTTGCAAATAATTCAAGTGTAGATAAAAGGTTACCCATATTGATGTTTTTATCAATTACTAAACCTTCAATTTGACCAAATTGATGAGAATGAGTGGCATCGTCATCGCGACGATAAACTTTACCAGGTGAAATAATTTTAATTGGACCAATACCCTTTTTTGAAAGCATAACCCGAGCTTGAACTGGTGAAGTTTGACTTCTCATTAATAGCGAATCATCAATAAAGAAACTATCTTGCATATCTCTTGCTGGATGACCTTTGGGAACATTCAATAATTCAAAATTGAATTCATCAGTTTCAACTTCCGGTCCTTCAGCAATTTGATAACCCATACCAATAAATATTTCACAAACTTGATCAACAATTGCGTTAAAAGGATGTTTACTACCTTTAGAATGATCTCTACCAGGTAAAGTAAAATCAACAATTTCCTTATTCAATTGATCTTTTAATTTTTCTTCTTCTAAAGAAATTCTCTTTTCTTCAATTCGACTTGAAATATCTTCTTTTACCGAATTAATTAATTGACCAAATGAAATTCTTTCTTCATGGGAAAGTTCTTTCATCTTACTCATAAAAGACATTAATTCGCTTTTTTTAGATAAATAAATATTACGAATATTTGTTAACTCATCAAGTACATTAGCATTACTAATGTCACTTAATGCTTTGGAGTGAATCTCCTTAATCTTTTCTTTCACTAATAATCACCTCAAAAATTCATTTTTAATTATCTATTTTTAATAAGATAAAGTCAATTTAATTAATGAATAATGGCAAAAATATTATTATTTGGATTAAGTATATTTTCTTTATTTAACTAAAAAAATTAATTATTTATCCTGATACTAAAATTTTTTAATATATTACAATAATTATAAACATATAACCTTTTAACTATAGTAAAATCTCTATTTTTTAAATAATGAATCTATTTATCTTCATCAAGTTTAATTTTTCTTAAAATGTTTTATTCTTTTGA
>CANQDY010000140.1 GCA_947593895.1 uncultured Bacilli bacterium | reverse complement strand
TCAGTTTTTTTACTACATTTTTTATTCTTTCAATTTTCTTTCTTTGTTTGTTGCACTTGCTTTTATAATTAACCAAATTATGTTATTTTTGTTACTTAAAGTTTTGTCATTTAACATGGAAGAAAATGACAAAAATTATTAGAGTGTAAATTAATTACTATTTATAAAAGTTATGTTAATATTGTATTATAATTTATACATTTTAATAGGAAGGAGTATTTTTAAATGAAAATTAATGGATTATTTTGTTTAATGATATCAATGACTATGCTTTTTACATTTTCTTGCTCTGGCAAAAATAACAAGAAAACAAGTTTTGATTCTTCATCCGTTGAAAGCGTATCTTCAAATATTTCAGCAACAACATCTTCAGAAGAGAGTTTATCGTCACATATTCATACATATTCAAAAGGATGGATAGAAGATAAAAATGCAACAAGTTTTGAAAAAGGGTTACACCATAGAATTTGTGATGACTGCGGTGAAACTCAATATGAAGATATTTACTATACATTGGATTTTCCAAGAATTTATATTAATTACCAAGATTTTTATCCGAGTGCTCCTGATGCAAAAGATTATGAAGAATTTATGAATTGGACATGGGATTATTTGACCGTTCCAATTAGATATGAAGGTTTTTTAAATGATAAGTCGCACGATTTTGAATGTTTTGCCCAAATGAAAACTCAGGGAGGAACAAGTAAAAACGCGAATTATTTAAAGAAAAATTACACTATAAAACTATTTGAGGATAGAGATTGTCTGATTAAAAATAAAATTAGTATTGTTGATTCTTGGGGGAATCAAAGTAAATATGTTTTAAAGGCTAATTGGATTGATATAACTTCAGCTAGAAATTTAGTTACAGCGAGTATATGGAGTGATGTTGTTGAAAGTAGAAAGACATCTAAATTTGTTGGTCCAAGATATAATGTTGATTTGATGGTTAATAATGGTGCAGTTGATGGATTTCCGGTTATGCTATATTTTAATAATGAATACTTCGGATTATATACATTTAATATTCCAAAAGATAATAGGTTATTTGGAAATAAAAATTCAAATACTCAAGCTTTACTTTTCTCAGAAGGAACCGCAAAAAAGGAAGATGGATCTTTATATCAGTCTACGGGATTTAAAGAATTGATTAATTGGGACAACACATCTATGGCAGGATCGGGATGGGAACTTGAATATGTTTATGATGAAACGAATACCACTTGGGTCGCTGATAGTATGAATAATGCAATTAGTCTTGTAATGAATACATATGGTAAATTAAAAGATTCGATGACTATTGATGAAAAACAAAATTTAAAAAATCGATTTGTAACTGAGGCACCTAATTATTTAGATATAGATGGAATTATAGATTACATGATTTTTCTACATTGCATTCAAGGTTTCCCGGATAATTCAACTAAAAATGTAATTTGGTCAACCTATGATGGTAAAGTTTGGTCCCCGAATGCGTATGATTTAGATACTACATGGAATATGTCTTGGGATGGTCAAATAGGTGTTTTTGAAAATAAGGTTATTGATTATAGAACCGGTGGATTTTGGATGGATGGATGGTATCGAGCAAATTTAAGAGGAAATGCTTTGTTTGAAGCAATTTTATTATTCTACGCTAAACAAGCTCAAAATAGATTTAATGAACTCCGAAAAGGGCCTTTATCGTATGATAATATTTCAAATAAATTCACATCATTTATAAATGGTATTCCACAAGAAATATATGATAGAGAAGTTACTGATTATCCAACAAGACCAAGTGAACAAGTTAGTTCAATAACAGGGAAGAAAAATACTACTAATTTAGATCAAATTTTGTCATTTGCAAATAATTTGCTAGAATTCATGGATGAAGAATATAATGGTCCTAAAATGTCTTATAATATAAATTATTTTAATGTGTAGTTAAAGAAATTGGTAATTATTAAAAAGTAAGCAGTTTATCCTATTGAAATTAATTGGATTTGCTTACTTTTTTTGAAAAACCAGATGGCAAAAAAAATCCAGAGTTTCATTTTATACAAGTAAATTAATTGAAATATTCTAGATATTCTTTGAATATCCATTAATTGACTAATAATTTACAAAATTAAAAATAATTTAAATAAAAAAGACCTATTATTATGTTTGTTAAAAAAAACTTTTATTTTTTTTATTTTTTTGTAAGCGTTTTCTAGATTTATAGGCCATTATAATTGCTTGATATTTATAATAACTATGTTATAATTTAGCCATAAAATAGAGCCAACGAATATAGTTGTATTATGTTGGTTTTATTTTTTAAGTTTTTGAAGGGAGTAAAAAATGAGAAAGATAACAAAACTTTTATTAGTTTCATTAGTTTCATTTTTCGGAATTAGTTTAGCTACTTCACAAAACGCTCCAATTGAGATTGCTCATGCTGAAAATTATGAAGCAAATTGGGGTACACACGAATTAGTTCAACAAGCCGATTATGAATTACGTGATGGAGCAACTGAAAGTCAATTTATTTCATATGGGCCTTCTGCAAAAGGGCTAAATTGGTATTCACGAAGTGTTGCTAATTTTTATGATTTAAGTAAAGTTACTGTATTAACAAGTTACAAGAATTATGATACTTTACTTAGGAATGGCACATATTCATCCTCAACTGTACAAGAACAGATTAATTATCTTGTCGAAACTAAGGGATATGATGTTTTAGGTGGTATTAATGGTACTTCATTCGACACTAGTAATGGCGCTCCAGGTATGGGGTTAATGATTAATGGTGAAGAATATTGTCCTGGAAGTTATTTTACTAGTGGTTTTTTTGGAATTGTAAAAAATGAAGAAGGACATCAACAAGCTGTTATTGGTCAAGCAGATGAATATACTGGATTTAAAAATGGAACAGTTACAATAAGAGAAGAAAACGGAAAACAAGTAGACTACACTGGTTATAAACTATGGCAAGCAATTGGAGGTTGGAGTTCGATACTTGTGTATAATGGTGAACTTTGTCCAACAGATGCTTGGGATGAAGAACATCCTCGTACTGCAATTGGCATTACAGCAGAAGGTAATGTTGTTACCTATGTATGTGAAGGAAGAAATGGTAATCGTGCAGGCGGTTTAAGTTTATATAATATGGCAACTATAATGAAAGACTTAGGTTGTGTTTTTGCAATTAATTTAGATGGTGGTGGATCATCAACTGCTTTATCAAAACATG
>CANQDY010000139.1 GCA_947593895.1 uncultured Bacilli bacterium | reverse complement strand
ATTGCCTGCTAAAGCCATAGCAATCATAACTCTTTGACGCATACCACCGCTTAATTCATGTGGATATGATTTATATACTCTTTCAGGCATTGAAATTCCAACCTGATTCAAAACATCAATTGAATGTTGTTTGGCATCTTCTTTTGTTGTACCTGGATAATGAATTTTCATAACTTCATCTAGTTGATATCCAATAGTAAATACTGGATTTAATGAGGTCATTGGTTCTTGGAATATCATAGTAATGTCCTTACCACGAATATTGTACATTTCTTGCATTGGCATTTTAGCAATATCATATGCTAATTTATTTCCATTTTCATCTTTGCCTAAATCGTCGGTATTAAATCTAATAGAACCTCCAACAACTTGACCTTGTGGAGCTTGAACTAATTGCATAATGGATAAAGAAGTAACACTCTTCCCACACCCTGATTCACCAACAACTCCAACAATTTTATTTTTTGGAATATTAAACGAAACACCATTTACTGATTTAACAGTACCATTATCAGTGAAAAAATTAGTCTGAAGATTTTCAATTTCAATAATGTTATTTGGATCCTTCATTGTTGTAGTATAAAATGATTTATCAACTTTTTTGCGCTTTTGTTTTTCATAATAACGCATCATTTTAATATTATTTTTTAAAATTCTACGGCTTTCTTTAATAGATTGATAACCAGATTCTTCTTTCTTTAATTCCATTATTACCACCTACTTTCTAGCCTTTGGATCCATTGCATCACGGAGTCCATCACCAACAAAGTTAAAACCTAATACCGCTAATACGATCATAAAGCCAGCTGGCAACCAAATGTTGGTATAATTTGATAGAATAACTGGATCATTTGAACTCGAAATCATAGTTCCCCATGCAGCATATGGATATTGAACACCAAGTCCTAAATAACTAAGTGTTGATTCGTATAAAATAACACTACCAAGACCTAAGGTCATTGAAACAATCAATTGAGGCATAACATTTGGAATCAAGTGTTTAAAAATTTTTCTCCAAGTTGGTAAGCCCATAACTTCAGTTGCAGTGATAAACTCTTGCTCTCTCAAACTTAGAATTTGTCCACGAACAATTCTTGCCGTTCCACTCCAACCAAATACGGTAATAATTACCATTAACCAATATATTCTCGCACTACCTGGAACTCCAAGAGAATCAATAACTGCAGATGCGATAAGCAAAATTGGTAAAGTTGGAATACAATTAAAAATATCTACAATACGCATACAAATTTGGTCAACCCATTTCCCGAAGTAACCAGATATACCACCAATTATAATACCGATAAAAGTTTCTAATATAACAACAATAAATCCGATACTAAGTGAGATTCTTCCACCATACATAAGTCTAGAGAAAACATCATATCCTTTTTCATCTGTACCTAATAAATGAATTGATTTTTTTCCATCATCATTATAACCATAACTACCAATAGGAGCTTTGGCATTTTCAGTAAGTTGAACTTCAATAATTTGAGTTATTTCATGTTCAATACCATCAGGATCAGTAAATGTATATACTTCTTTCGCAGTTGTGGTAACTGGAGTTTGGTCAATTTCAGTTTCACCCCAAGAATTATAAATAACTGGTCCTAAAAACGAGAATAAAAATAAACCAATAATCATTACTAATCCAACAATTGAAAGTTTTGAACGGAAAAATCTTCTAATTACTAATCTAATTGGACTGATTTCTTTATAATTTGTCTTATCTTCATCATCGATTTTAATTGGGTCATTTTCGTTTTCTGGTGTTATATTTGTAATATCATTTTCAACATCAACAACTTCAACCTTGGTTTCCTCAGTTGGTTTCATATTTTCATATTTATCCATACTAACACCTACTTTCCAAGTTTGACGCGAGGGTCAACAACAGAATACATAATATCAGAAAACAATGTTCCTATAACTGTTAATATCGCTAAGAACATGTTATATCCCATAACAAATGGAATATCCCCAGCTTTTAAAGCATTATAGGCAAGTAAACCAATACCATTGATACCAAATACTTGCTCAGTAATCATCATACCACCAAATAATGATGGAAGAATTCCCGCTAATAAAGTAACAAGTGGTATCATTGTATTTCTAAATGCGTGAACATAAATAACTTTCTTTTCTGATAAACCTTTTGCTCTTGCAGTTCTAATGTAATCAGCATTTAATACTTCAAGAGTATTGGTTCGAGTATATCTCATAAGTCCACCTAAAGACAAAATAACTGAAACAAAGATTGGTAAAACCAAGTGATGAATCATGTCGCCAAGTTTTGCCCACCATCCAACAAATGTTTCCGGATATGTTGCTCCCGGGTTAACTAACCCATTAGATGGAAACCATCCTAATTCTACTGAAAAGAACTTGATCACTATTGCTCCAAAAAAATATGTAGGAAGCGATATACCAATCATTGTAAAAATTGTAATTGCATAATCGCGAACTGAATATTGATGAGTTGCACTTGAAATTCCAAGTGGAATAGAAATAATAAATTGCAAAATTGTTGCAATAAGTGCGATAGAAAAAGAAATCCACATATTTTCTCCAATTACTTGAGCAACTGGCTTTTCATACTTAAACGAGCGTCCTAAATTACCCTTACAAAGGTTACCAAGCCATTGGAAATATCCTTTAATAATACCTCCAAAAGTTTTATCACCGATACCATATAGTTTTTTAAATTCATCAATATGAGCTTGAGTAACTGAGCCCGATGCCAACTGTTCCGCAAAAGTAATATCAACATAATCGTTTGGCATCATTCTTACCAATGAGTAAATAATAATTGATACACCTAAAAGAACAAATATCGATATAAATAATCTTTTTAATATATATTTTATCATTCTTTAAATACTCCAAAAGAGGCTATAATGAGCCTCTTTTTATCTATTATCTATTTATTAATTAGCTAATTTTTAAACTTACATTCCAGAAACGGCTTGTTAAACCATTATATGGAGATAAATCTTTATCAGGTGTTAATGAATTTTGATCAATTTTATTAATATTATATGCGAATAAATCATCTCTTTGATATGTTGGAAGTTCAACTGCTAGTTCCATAACTTTATCAAGCGCATCAGAGTAAATTCTTGCTCTTTCATCCTGATCGATTGTTTCTCTTCCTTGTTCAATTAAATCAGATAGATCATTAACAATAGATAATTCTGTATCATATTTATTACCAACATTTAATTTGATTTGACGATAACCCCAGTTAAGAATTGAAGTTGCGGTTGAATCACGATGATATACTTGGTACATATCAGGGTCGATTGTACTTCCCCAAGCAGCTGCCCAAACAG
>CANQDY010000138.1 GCA_947593895.1 uncultured Bacilli bacterium | reverse complement strand
GATATTCTTTTTTCTCTTTCCAAGTATAGAATGGGGCGCTTAATGCTGGAACATCATGATTCCAAATTCCTCTGACACGAGCGCAAACTTCACCAAACATATAGAAATTATCAGCGTGACATCTTCGAGCATATTCATATAAACCTGGTAAGATGTAATTATTTAATGTCAAACGAGAAATATGTTTCATGGTATCAATTCTGAAGTAATCAACACCAAGTTCGATAAATTTGCCATAGCATTTAACAAGATATTCTGCGACAATAGGATTTTCGGTATTTAAATCAACACAATCTCCAGCAATCTGAGCAACTTGTTCGCCAAATGATTCCCAAGAGAAATTACCATAGTGGTGATAAATGTCATTTGGATCAGAACCATCATTTTTTGTGTTCTTCATGTTAGCAATACGAGCATCATATTGTTGACCTGCAGGTAATGATTCATAATTGCTTGGTAATCCCGAATTTTCTAACATCTTCATACAAGTAAATAAAGAAGGATCACCATCTTTTTCAAACATAGGGAAGATGTTTCTTTCACCAAAGTTACCAGTATGATTGAATACAACATCAAGTACAAGTTTCATATCACGTTTATGAACCTCATCAAGTAGCACTTCAAAGTCCACATCTTCAGATTCATAACGTGGATCAACTTTGCTCATATCTATAGCATGATATCCGTGATAGTCATATCCTGAAGCATTTTCAACAACTGGAGTAATCCATACTGCAGTGAAACCTAATGCTTTAATATAATCAAGTTTTTCAATTAATCCCTTAAAATCGCCACGCCATTCTGGATCTGAATTAGGATTTTTATTTCCATCCCAACATTTTGCATTATTTGATGAATCTCCATCATAGAATCGAGTAGTAATTGCAAAATAAATTGATTCATCACGGAAGTCGGTTCTTTTTCCTTTATACGGATGCTTGACAGTTAAGTCATTTCCAATTTCATCCCATAATTTAAATTGTTTATATGATGTTGCCTCAACTGGATCAAAAACTGTTTGACCTCCATTTTGTGAGCCACCACTGTCAGGATTACTAAAATCGCCACCATAAATGTCTGAATGACTCCATCTATTATTATCATACCAGTGGTATCCGATACCAGATACGCTTAAATCAACTGTTTGATCATTTCCATGGTTGAATATAACATTAACCGAAGTTAATCCTTCTTCAAAATCATAACATAACCAAGTGTCATCATATTTTGTCAATGTTGTTCCAGGCCATTTTCCTAAATATTCAGTCGTAGTATTATCAACAGTATTCCAAGCATAAATATTAGTGTAGTTTGAGCTACTTTTAACTAATACTTTTATGTGGTTTATTGCAGGTAAAACTTCACCTTTAGCGCTTGAAGTAGTTGCCATTGATGAACTTGTTGTTGCAGCTGTTCCACTAGAAACTGGTGTGGTTGTTTCTGTATTAGAGGATGAACTTTTTTGATTTGATGTGGCGTTAGATTCATTGTTGGATGAAGTGGAGTCATAAACGCTACTTTCATCGCTTGTTGAAGAAGATGAATCAACTTTTTTATTACAAGATGTAATTGTAAGTAACATTCCTAATGCTACAAGTAATACTTTCTTTTTCATATTTTTCCTTTCCTAATTAATATACGTTTATAATATAACTAATAAAAATATAAAATGAAAGCGTTTACTTAAAATTGCAAAAAATATTATCTTTGATAAGAAAAAGTACAATACAAGATAATTGCGCGAAGAAATAATTATTTAAAAGATATTTATTAATAAGTGTTAATTAGAAATATCTAATTGATAGTCTTTATTTTATAAAAAAGAAATTAGTTTATTAAAATAACTATTATATAACCTGACTTTCGATAATATCGAAAAGTAGGATTAAATTCTAAAAATTGGTATTTTTTGCTTTATAATATCCGTCATAATTTTTACTCCTAGATGGCAACAGATACACTTATATTTTAATTTTTTGAAGTTCAAATTATAATTTAACGCATTATATATGTTAGATTTTTTTAATTTGTTAATGATTTGTGTGGTGTATGTCACTATAAATTTATAGTATAATAAGTATATAAATTAAGAGAGAACAAAATGGAAAGAAAGAATATTTTTGATTATCTTTATTGGCGTGGAGATCTTCGCTTTAGTGAAAAGGCATTCAATGAGTTAGATGCTTTAGTTTTGAATATGGTTTCTTTTCTTGAACTTTCCGAATATATTAATAAACATTTAGATTTTGATGGAATTAAATTAACTAATGTTCTGAAATCATTTTTTGATGATGAAAAAAATGAAAACATTAATTTGGGGTTGATTATTCCAGATGAAATGCTTAAGATTGCTCTGATTGTTTTAAAAACCAGACGATATCAAAAAATTAAAATTACTGATTACGTCAATGTCATAGATGATATTAATAAAGAGCAATTTTCTGCCTTGACATTTTTTTTAGATGAAAAACATATATTTGTTTCCTTTCGTGGTACTGATGATACATTGATTGGATGGGCAGAGGATTTTAATATGTTATCTACTTATCCTATACCCGCTCAAAAGGATGCTAGAAAGTATTTGAATAAAGTTGGTAAAAAGTATCAAAACGCAACGATTTATGTCGGAGGTCATTCTAAAGGCGGGAATCTTTCTGTTTATGCTTCAGTTTATTGCTATAGTGAGATTTCAAATAGAATTGAAAAAATTTATTCATTAGACGGGCCAGGATTTTTTTCTAATCAATTAGATAGTAATCGTTTTAATAAAATCAAAAACAAGATTCTTCATATAATTCCAAATGGAGGAGTTGTAGGACGCTTGTTTAATTTTGATGTTGAACCAATTATTGTTAAAAGTAATGAAAAAGGACTAAATCAGCATAATCCTTTTTCATGGTTAATTAATGTAGATCATTTTGAAATAGCACCATCCTTTACCAAGAAATCGGATAACATAAAAAGGGAAGTTGACAAACTGATTAGTGAGATGAGTTCAAAAGATCGAATTGAATTTACTAGTGATGTAAATAATTATTTAGATAGTTTAAAGCAAAATAATTTAATTGAATTTTTAAATATAAAAAATGTTATATCTCTTGTTTTTAATCGTTATCGGATTAGTAGAAAGAATATTAAGTATTTGATTAGATTGTATCGAATATTAAGAAAAAATGGTGCAGTAACAATAAAAATAAAAAAATAAGTATAGCTTAATGATATTGAATTACAATTTTTATAGAAAAATATGATTTTTTATTTCATTGACATTTTTTCATATCACCAACTTGTTTTATCATGTAATCTCAAAAGAAAAGAATTATTTAGAAATGATTGTAGTTCTTG
>CANQDY010000137.1 GCA_947593895.1 uncultured Bacilli bacterium | reverse complement strand
AGATTTGATTGCACATATATTGATAAAGATGGTCAAAAGAAAACACCAGTTATGATTCATAGAGCATGCTTTGGTTCACTTGAAAGATTTATTGCAATCATCACTGAAAACTTCGCTGGCGCTTATCCGACATGGCTTGCACCAGTTCAAGTTAATATTCTTCCAGTTGCCGATGTTCATAATGAATATGCAAAACAAGTAAAAAATAAACTTGAATCATTGAAGATTCGTTGTGAAATTGATAACTCAGGTGAAAAACTTGGTTATCGTTTAAGACAATCCCAAATCCATAAGATTCCCTATACATTAGTAATCGGTGATAAGGAAACTAGCACTTCATCAGTAACTTATCGAATATTAAAGCATCAAGAACAAATTACTGTATCTTTAGATGAATTCATTAATTTAATTACTCAGGAAATTGATAAAAAAACTATCAGAAATGATTAAAATCAGGTAATTTGCCTGATTTTTTTGTTAGCTATAAAAATATATTAAAAAATAACAACATAAACTTATGATAAGTTCTTAGCATAATAATTGTCAATTTTTTAATTTTGCAGTAAATATCTTTGATAATGAAGTAGATTTGTTACATTTAAAGCAACTTATAACGAACAATAATTATTAATTTTAAATAAGTAAATCAAGTTAATTGTTAAAGTATAAAGAATCATATTAATTTCTTTATCAAATGAACTATAATATTATTAAGAAATCAAACTATTTAGGTAAAAGTATTAATCGTGGTTTTATATCACCAAAGATAATAAAATAGTAGATACTGATATAAATATAGAATTAAACATTTAAAAAAAGTAAACCTGATGATTATAAAAAAATTTAGTATCTATGATTAAAAATATAAGTAATAAATCTAATTATTATTTGTCTTAATTTACCTAATAATAGTAACATTCAAGCAAATCCTTATCATAGATAAATTCAGTAATGATAATCTATTATTAATTTTTCACGAGTGATTACTTATTTATTATTGTTATTATTTAAAACAAAAATTGAATCTTTGACTATTTTTCTTCCATCATTTTTTTACATATAAATTATTTACTATAAAATTAAAGATCACTACTCTGTTTACGAAGAAAGGTATGAAAAATACATTTAATAAAATTAGGTTTTTGTTAATATCAAACTATTTTCTAAAACAAATAATCTACTGCTTCTTGCATCGTCATATTTGTTAATTTCAAATTAGTATAAATATATTTTAATAATTTTTCTATTTTTTCCCAATCATTTTTAACTTCAAATTCATAAGAATGTCCAGCAATAACGAACAATGAGTTTTCAAGGTTATTAGATGAAAACTTTTCTAGTTTGTCAAAAATTAATGGATCATCATAAAGTGCATTAATATGAATATGATATTGATCAATTGGAAAATAATCATCTTTAATACAAGGACAACGAATATTTTTAATTTTAGTATTCTTTTTGATTATTTCTATTATTTTATCATTACATGCATCAAAGGGTACCGCAAAAGATGTAATTTTCTTATTAAAAATTTTTTCAAGATTGATTAAATCTTGATTAATTTGATAAATCAACTCATCTTTATTTAAAGAAGTTAAAAATGGATGAGTTAAAGTATGTGAAGCCACTTCCTGATTTCTATACAAATCTTTACATTCTTTTAAATTAAGTCTTCTTATTTCGTGATTTTTATTATAATACCAAACATAATCATCCAAGCCAGAATTAAGATTAAATGTTGCCCTTAGATGATATTTGTTTAATAATTCAATAAACTTACGATCATAAATAGTTCCATCGTCAAAACTTAAAACAACAATTTTCATCTTTCTTTTCTCCTTTGAAGACAATTTTTTTACATTATCATAAGTACTCTTAACAAAAAAGTCATCAATTTCCCTATAATTAATATTAAAAATTAATTCATGTACATTCAATATTTTTCATAACTTGAATTATATATATAATATATCGTCTTAACAATTTTCTTCTCGTATCGTATTTTAAATTATATTTTATAAAATATTTAACAACCTATTCTTTTCAATATTATTCTGAATATTTTTTATATTTACAAATTGAACAGTAAATAAATCATAACCAATTTCGATGAAATCTTTTGTAAATATATGTGCATTTTATCATAGATTATTTCTTACATTTTCAAAATTTATTTTATAAATTACTATTGTATAAGCATTATTTTAATCATCTTAAATATCACTTTACATTTAATTATAAACTAAAATTTAAAAAAACATAAAGAAATATTGAAACATTATTTTTAAATGGTAATAATTAATAAGAACTAACAAGATGATTATAAAAATTAAAAATATTAGTTCTAATAGAAAGGAAAATGATAAATTCTATAATCGAAAAAAATTTATCATAGATTTAAAATGAAAGCATTAAAATTTTTTATTTCTGGCATATTAGCCGGTTTTATAATTGGTCTAGGAGGATTATGTTTTATTTTAACTAAAACCTATCTAGGTGCAAGTGGTCAAGTTATTGGATCGTTAATTTTTCCAATTGGATTATTTCTGATTTGTGTGATTGGTCTAGATTTATATACGGGAAAAATTGGTTTTGTATTTAAAGATAAAACAATTACAATTTCTAGACTTCTTTTAATGTTATTGGGAAACTTAGTTGGCAGTGTGCTTATGGGAACTATTTCATATTTATTATTCAAAGATAATACCGCTATTATGAATGTAACTAAATCTCTTGTGATTGCAAAAAGTGACTTAGGTGGAATCAATATTGTCACATTTATAATTAAATCAATACTATGTGGAATGATGGTTTTTCTCGCAGTTTATCTATATAAAAAAGCTTTATCTGACTTTATGAAATTCATATCAGTTTTAATTCCAATTTTCATTTTTGTTCTCTGTGGATTTGAACACTGCATTGCTGATGCATTTTATTTTTCATTTAATTTATCATTTAATATAAATACACTTGTTTTAATGATTTTTTCTATCATATTTAATTCTATTGGTTCATTAATTCTATACGAAATTATTTACTTTTTAGAAAAGGAATAGAATATTACAAAGATAAATAAAAAGTTAAAGATTAGTTTAATAATTATAGTTGGTGGTATATTTCTCATTGCCATTTTATTTATCGATGGATATGTTTGAAATTTCTTCTTTAACCACTGAAGAATTTGGAATAAATAACTTACAGTTAATTGAAAATCAGATTTAAAAATGCCTCAAATAACAAAAAACCGATACAATTATGTATCGGTTTATTGATTTTCATATGGCAAAAGAGTACCATTTTGATACAATGCACGCAGTTGCACGCAAGTGAACGCAAATGCAAGCAGATGCACGC
>CANQDY010000136.1 GCA_947593895.1 uncultured Bacilli bacterium | reverse complement strand
GGTAAATTTTTTTAATTTTCATTTTAAAGCCATTTTCTTTCTCATTTTATCACCTTTTAATTTTTATGTACTCCTATACACTTATAATTATATCACATTTAGAGGCTTAAAAAAAGAAAAAATATACATTTTTGATATTTTTTCTCTTTCTTTTAATTAGAATTAAAAACCATACTATGTAAATACTTTTCTATCTTTATACATTTTGTAATTTGCGAATCAATTGTTGTATAAGAAGCACTAACATTTAATACTTTTCCACCATTAAAATATATCTTAGTATAATCTTTTTCTTTAACATATCTATCAATATTATTATAAGAAATCCAAATACATTCATTAGAACGTGGAGAAGTAGTAGGAAAAAATATAATAGAATAGCAATCAGAAACAATTATTGGTGTTTTAATATAAAAATTAAATTTATCAATAATAAACTTTCGTTGAATATCATAAGAATTGCCGTACCATTTACAACTTTTCTTTAATAATTTCATTGCATCGACATTAACAATTAACTTTCTATTTTTTTCTACAACCATCGTCGCATTATTTTGCTCCATATCTTGTGTAAAACATAATACATTTTCACTTAAAATATAATAATTCATATTTTCCCCCTTTCCACATATAAAATATGTATTTGATATTAAAGCACAAAAAAATGTCGAATTATGTAGAATTTTGTCGAAAGGGCAAAAAAAATAAAGGCAAGTCAAAAATTGATTTGCCCTTATTTTATAACGGTTTAGCAAGTTTTAATAGGTAAAACTAACTGTACTAAAGAATCATCTTCATTATTTTTTATAACTATTGGAGAACTATCATTATTCATACAGATAACCACTTTATCTTTATTAAAACTTTTAATAGCATCAAGCATAAATTTAGAACTAAATGAAATCATAATTTCTTTATCCGAAGAAACCTCCATTTTTTCTTCTACTTTACCAATTTCAGGAGAGTTAGAAGAAATCATAAGTTCATTTTTACTAAGTGATAGTTTAATTGTATTTTTTTCTCGATCAGAAGTAAGAAGAGAAGCTCTATCAATCATATTAAACAAATCATCAAATTGACACTCTAACTCAATATTAAATTCCTTCGGAATAATATCAGAATTAGTAGGATATGTACCACTTAATAATCTTGACAAAAAGATTAAATTCTTATATTTAAAAAGTATTTTATTACTAAATAAATGTAGTTCTAATGTTTCCTTATCATCATCGAGCATTTTTGTAAGTTCTATTAAGTTCTTTCCAGGAATTACAATATTGATATCATTTTCCATATTGTGATTTATCTTAACAACTTTTCTTGCAAGGCGATAAGAATCTGTTGCTAAAACTTCTAAAGTATCTTTACTCAATCTAAAATTAATACCTGTTAAAAGAGGTCTTGTCTCGCTTGGAGAAGTTGCAAAAACAGTTTGATTAATTAATTCATTAAATACTGAGGCTTTTATAACAATTGGCTCTTTAGTTTCATCCAAATCTAGATTAGGAAATTCATTAGGATCGATACCATTTAAATTAAATTCAGTATTATCAGTACTAATAATCAACTTATATCCATCAATAACTTCTAATGTTATATCTGTACTAGGAAGTTTTCTAATTATTTCAACTATATATTTTCCCCCAATAACGATACTTCCAGTTTCATCTAAACTAGTTAATTTTTCCTTTGGAATAAAAGTTCTTATTGATACATCAGTATCACTGGCATATAAATATAAACCACTTTCTTTTAAATCAAATTTAATTCCCGTTAAAATAGGTATCAAATTTTTTGTTGATATAGCTCTTGATGTATTATTCAAATTTTCTAATAATATTTCTTTCTTTACAACAAATTTCATTTTTACCATCTTCCTTCCTTTATTATTATTTAATTATTATTATATTGTTGATATTGTTAAGAAAATTATTTTTTCTTTATTTTTTAAGATATTTTTAATCAACAAGCTATGTTGATAATAATGTTTTTATCCACATATTCTTGATTTTAACTCATCAACTACCGTCTGTAGCTGCGGATTTTTTTTCAAATCATTTTGAATTTTTTGATAAGCACTTATAATTGTTGAATGATCTCTTCCTCCAAAATATGTTCCCATTTTTGGAAAAGAGTCATTAGTAATTATTCTGCATAAATAAATTGCTATTTGCCGTGGATAGTTAACATCCTTACTTCTTTTTTTACCTTTTAAATCTTCAATATCAATTTTAAAATATTCACAGACGATTCTTTGTATTCGGTGAACGTCATTTTTATATACACTCCTATCACTTACTTTATCTTTTAAAGCTTCTACAGCTATGTCCAAAGTAATAATTCCTTTATTCATCATAAGAGCATATGCAAATACTCTCGTAATAGCTCCCTCAAGTTGTCTGACATCGGAATCATTGATATTAGCAATATATTCGATAACTTCCATAGGAATATCTTCTGCTGATTCTTGATGCGATATTTTTTTCTTAATAATATCTACTCTCAAATTAAAGTCTGGAGGTGTAATATTTGCGGTAAGTCCCCAGTTAAAACGAGTAATTAACCGGTTTTCAAGCATTTTTAAGTCATCTACAGACCTATCGGATGCAATAATTATCTGCTTGTTAGAATCATGCAGTTCATTAAAAGTATGAAAAAATTCTTCTTGCCCTTTTGTCGCTGTTCCCAAAAACTGAATATCGTCAATAATAAGAACATCAATATTTCGATATTTTCTTTTAAAAGAGTCAATTTTATCAAAACTATTTTTTTCATTATTTCTGACAGCATAAATATAATCATTTACAAATTGTTCACTCGAAACATATAAAACTCTTTTATTTGAATTCTGAATAATATAATTTCCAATAGCATGCATTAAATGAGTTTTTCCAAGTCCACTTTTGCCATAAAGGAAAAGAGGATTATAAGCTTTACCAGGTTTTTCCGCTACCGCTCTCGCGGCCGTAAATGCAAACCTATTTGAATTTCCCACAATAAAACTATCGAAAGTATAACTACTATTTAAATTAGCACTTGCACTATTTTGATACGGAACCCCAATATTTTCTGTTTCATCTTGAATAACTTCAGTACTGTCAGTGTTATTAGTTTCATCGGATATTTCATTTTCTAATTTAAATTGAAAATTAAAATTTGTTCCCGTTAAGTTATTAAAAATTTCTTCAATTTCATCTAAATAATTTTCTTCTAAATGCTTTTTATGTAAAGACATTGGCACAATAATAGTTGCCGTTCCATTTTCCATTTTATAAAGTTTTGTATCTTTAAACCAAGTATCATAAGATAAAGAGGAAATACGTTCTTTAATTTTACTAAGGAAATTATTCCATAACATCTCTG
>CANQDY010000135.1 GCA_947593895.1 uncultured Bacilli bacterium | reverse complement strand
CATCAATGAAGTAAAGAGAAGTAAAGATTCGATAAGGACTATAGCCAATACTCTTGATAAACTCTTCTTGATAGAAGAAAGTTTCTGAAGCTTCTTCTGGAGTGTAATATGGGAAATGATCAATCATAATTGCAACTGAAGAATGGGAATTTTTAACTTTGACTAAAACATCAATAATATGTTCTTTGATTGGACGATTAATTCCAACTTCAAATCCTTTTTCCTTTAGTTTATTCATTAAATATTGTTTGAAATCTAAATCATAAAGATTATTTTCCATTGATGAATAAGCATTCTTTGAATGTTGGTTATACTTAATTTCTTTGAATGTATTTTTCGCGGCATTAATCAAATTATTTGGATTGTCATTATAGATAATTGAACTTCTAATATCATTAGTTAATGGAAGTTGATCGACAATAATTAATTGATTTGATTTTGCAATGCTTGGCAATACATCTTTTATTTCCATATCACGATTAGATAAAATAATTGTTGCATCAAAGGTATATTCCTTATTTCTTAAGAATTTAGACACATTCTTATAACTTGTAATTATACATGGTTTGAAGTTATGAATACTTTTAGCAAAATAATTACAAATTTGATCTAAGTTTATGAAGAAATCAGGATCTTCAAGAAGTTTTCTGATTTGTTTTCCTTCACTGTTTCTAATTTCGTATAAACTTGTTGAGGTATTTTTATTGAAATAGTTGTAAATGATTTTATCAATCAAATTCTTTCTTCTATTATCGCTATCTTTGAAATTATTTAGGATATCAAAGATGTCAAAACGATTTAAATTAGAGAAGATATCGGTATTATTAAGTTGGGAAGATAGTAAATCATAGTAGAATCTTTTTAAGAAAATATTTTCAAAGTTTGCATAATCCCCAGTTTCAATTAATTTGTTTCCTAAGTCTTTAACTGAATTATTTAAACGATTTAAAAGAAGTAAGAAATCGAGATATTTATTTATCTTTGAAAAATTAGAAGCCATTTGATCAACTTTCTTGAAGAATAATGATAATTCCATTCGATCAAAATCGACGATTGATTTATCAAAATATTCTTGAACAATTTGAGTGCTTTCTAAAATTGAGTTAAAGACTAATTGCATTATTTTACGATGTTTTGATGACTCAATATTAGTATCTTTAATTTGATAAATAACATCAAAGTCATTTTTATCATTTAAATAGTTTAAATTATAACGATATTGGTTAATTGAATCAATAATCTTTCTAAATGCAGGAAAAGAATTAGAATCAATGTAATTAGTATAAGAAATACTATATTTATTTTTTTGTTCGTTGAGCTGATTTTTTTCTTGATGTAATCCATATAAGTTATGGCACAGATATTCTACTTCATTAAGTGGGATTTTTCTTTTCAAATACCCTTTTCTAATCTTTTTCAAGATACGAGAAGATTTTTTACTATTTTTGAATTTTTCTAATAGCTCAAAAGAAATATCTTTTGATTTATCACCATAGGGTGCGCATAAAGTAGCTATTTTTTTTGAATTGATATCTAATGCATGATAAATCTCTTTTAATTGATCATATGTTGAATCAAGATTAAAGTCATTAATCCAACTTACATCTTTTTCTTTATAGTAATCAATAAAAGTTAGAATATTTAAAATTGCCTTCATTTCTTTCAGGTTATTTGCTTTTGGCAAATGATATTTATTTACTCCATGATCGTAAATACTTTGGGCGTCTTTAATTAATTCAGATAAAGTAATTACTTGATCTTTTAAAGGAATGTAATCTTTTTGGAGCATCTTTTTTTTACTAAAACCATAGAAAGGATGATCTATAATCGGGCATTCAAGTTCTTCAATTGAGCTTGCAAATTCTTTAATCAATTGCAGATATTGTTGAAGGATATCTAAATCGACTTTTCTGGTCTCTTTAATTGCTACATCAAGTAAAGGGAACTTATATAAAGCATAATAGTTATTGATAATTTTATTAATTGAAGTTTTTAAAGGATTCCTTGTTGTTCTAAGATTATTAATTAGACTTTGGAAACGATTCTTTAAATCATAATAACGAGTTACATCTTCATCAATTGCAATCGGGTGAAGCGAGTTATAAGGAATAGAAAAATTATCATAACTACTTAACGATGATAAAACATCGCTTTTATTAATTGTCTTTAAATCTAAATCTAATATAAATTTTTCTAAGGAATTTTTTTTGATTTCTTTGATTAAATCAATTTTTTCATCGTTGTTTGAATAGACTAAAAGAACCCTTTTGTTGTTAAGCAAATATGTCAAAATAATATTGTTGATAAAATGAAACTTGTTAGATTGTTGTTCACAACGAATCAATAAATTATCTCTTTTTGTGATATATTTCAATAATTGATATTCTGAGTTCTCCATATTTAAAAGAGAAAGATATTTGTTATCTAAAGTAATTAAATTTCGATCATTAAATGAGAAAAATTCAGAATTAAAATATGAAATCTTTTTTACTAATTGATTGTTGTTAATTTCTTCTTTATATTCATCTATTACCTTTAAATTATGGAAGTAAGAGAAGTCAAAATTTGATAGGAAACATTGATTGCTTATAAACCAGTTGATTGGTTTAACTTTAATTGAGATATAATATAAGTATTCACTCAAAGTGAAAGATTTGTTTATTGGGTATGACAAATCAATTTTCTTTGTTATTTTAATTCGATCAATTAAAGGATAATTCAAATAAACCTCTTTACTCAAACGAGAAATTTTATAATATTTATCAACATTTGAATGAATGATTTTAACTGGTATAAACACTAAAGGAGCATGATATTTTTTATTTTCGATCGTGTAATTAATAATTCCAAATGATAAAAACAAAGAAGAATAAGAAGTTTTATTTTCTGCTTGGTTATTGATTGATAAAATGTTTTCAATCAATATATTTTGCTTTTCTTTATCTAATCCAGAGAAAATCGTTTTTATATTTTGATGTGTAGAAATAAATTCATCAATTGCTTTGTTAAGGTGAGTGATATCATTTAATTCTCCTAAAATAAAGGAATCACCATCCAAGATATCATTAAAAAGAGTTAACGAATCATCATTGATGATGGGTAAACAATCAGTTTGATTGGTTAAATCAAAGTCGATAAATTTTTCTTTCATTAATTCAGTATTTATTAATTCTTTCCAACTATTAATGGTATTTGAAGAATCCATAATTATTCCTCCATTTAATTATTCATTTATAAGTTTAACATAAAAATTTATTAATTAAAATAATTAATATTAACTAGAATTTTCTCTGTTAAGTGACAAAGTTATTGCAACGGAAGAAAGATATTGACAAAAAGACAATTTGATTATTTCCTTTTGATTGA
>CANQDY010000134.1 GCA_947593895.1 uncultured Bacilli bacterium | reverse complement strand
AAATGATTTTATGATTATTGCTACTATGTTAATATTTAATAGCAAGAGGTTTTTATATGAAAAAAATTAGGTATTTAAAAGAACATGGAACAATTTCTTTAGTTGCACCAAGTTTTGGATGTTCAAGTGATCCATATTTAACTCGTTTAGATGAGGCAATAAAAAATTTACGTAAGGATGGATTTAACATTAGTCAAGGAGAAAATATCTATTTAGCTAATCATAAAGTTAGAAGTAACACTGCAAGAAAATGTGCGAAAGAATTTATGGATGCGTATTTTTCTTCTAGTGATGCAATAATTTCTGTTGGTGGTGGTGAGATTATGTGTGAAATCTTGCCTTTTATTGATTTTGAAAAAATAAAAAAAGCTCCATTTAAATTTTTTATGGGGTTTTCTGACAATACTAATTTGACTTATACTTTGACAACGATTAGTGAAATACCAACAATATATGGTCCATGCGCACCGGCATATTGTATTAAACCATATATGTATGATAAAAAAGATGCATTAGATCTTTTAATGGGAAAAACTAAAAAAACAGTTGGATATCCTTATTGGCAACGTTATTCAATTAAAACCGATGAACCACTAAGTAGGCCAAATTATACAGAAAAGAAAGTTCTTAGATTATACACAAATAAACCAATTGAAATTGAAGGAAGATTACTAGGAGGGTGTATGGATTGTTTAAGTATACTTTGTGGAACTAAATTTGATAAAACTAAAGAGTATATTGAAAAGTACAAAGAAGATGGGTTTATTTGGTTTTTAGAGGCTTGCGACTTAAATCCGGTTTCAATTCAAAGAGTTTTATTTCAACTAAAAGAGTCTGGTTGGTTTAAATATTGTAAAGGATTTATTATTGGTCGACCATTATGCTATCGTAGAAGATATTTTGGAATTACTCACTATCGAGCAATTAAAGAAGCGTTACATAGTTTAAATGTACCTTTGATAATGGACGCTGATTTAGGACATTTTAGTCCTTCAATGCCAATTATTACTGGAACAAAAGCAATAGTAAAAGCTGATTCAAATTTATCAATTGAGTATATAGAATATTAAATTATAAAATTTATTTTTGCAAAAAGAACTTGATTCATCTATAAATTTGAAATTGATAAAATTTTATCTTATAATGGAATTGAGTAAAGGTAGGGGATATATATGACAAATGAAGTGTCGTCAAACACAAAAAAACGTTTACCATTTTATTTGGAATATTTAAATAAAATAAAAAATGAAGGACAATTAAACGTTTCCTCAAAAGCAATTGCTATTGCAATGAATCTTGGTGAAGTTCAAGTTCGAAAAGATTTAGCGGCTGTATCTTCAGGTGGAAGACCAAAGATTGGTTATGAAGTTGATTCGTTAATTAGAGATTTAGAAGAATACCTTGGTTATAAAGATACTGACGATGCTGTTTTATTTGGTGCTGGTAAACTTGGTCTTGCTTTACTTGATTATCCTGGATTTTATGAATGTGGATTTAATATAATTGCAGGATTTGATGTTGATAAGAAAAAACAAGGTTTATCAGAATCTGGTAAGCAGATTTTTGATAATAGTAAATTCCCATCATTTAATAAAAAATATAAAGCAAAAATTGGAATATTATGTGTTCCAGACAGCAAGGCTCAAGAAGTTTGTAACTTTATGGTTGAAAATGGAATTGAAGCAATATTAAACTTTGCTCAAGCTCATCTTATTGTTCCAGATAATGTTATTATTAAAAGTGAAAATTTAGCTTATTCGCTTGCATTATTATCGATTGAAATGAAAGCAAAACAGCATAAAAAGTAATTAATTTCGATGAGAATTCATCGACTTTTTAGAATATATAAAATAAATTTAGTTTTAGAAAGTAGAATTTTATTATGAAAATAGTATCGTTTAACGTTAATGGTATAAGAGCAATTTTACAAAAAGATTTTGCTGCAACATTTTCTAATTTGAATGCAGATATTTTTTCAATTAATGAAACAAAATTAAGTATCGATTATGATGATAATTTTCCATTTTGTCCACCAAATTACCAAGTATATTGGACTAATTCAAAAATTAAAAAAGGATATTCTGGTGTAGCGGTATTTACTAGAAAAACTCCTTTAAGTGTCTATTATGGTTTAGATAATCATAAATATGATGATGAAGGTAGAGTAGTAACTCTCGAATATGAAAATTTTTATTATGTTGCTTGTTATGTACCAAATGCCGGAGATGAATTAAAAAGACTTACTTTTAGGCTTGAATTTGAAAAAGATTTAGTTAATTATTTAAATCGACTTAACTTAATTAAACCAATAATTTATGCGGGAGATTTAAATGTCGCTCATAGGGAGATAGATATCAAAAATCCTAAGGCAAATGTTAGTAATGCTGGATTCACTATTGAAGAAAGAAATGCAATGACTAATCTTCTTTCAAATGGCTACATTGACACTTTTCGTTATTTGCATCCTAATGAAATAAAATATTCTTGGTGGAGTTATCGTTTTCATGCTCGAGAAAAAAATGCCGGATGGAGAATAGATTATTTCTTAGTTAGCAAATCATTGATTCATTTAGTTTCGTTATCGCTAATTCATAATGAGATTTATGGTAGTGATCATTGTCCAATAGAATTAAATATTAATATTGATTTTTAAAACTTTGTGAAATTGATAATTTTTTATTTAAACGAATAAACTTCAATTTAATTACATTTAAAGTTTATTTTTTTCATAATTTGTAATATTTTAGTTTTACTTTATGCTGGAAATAAAATGCAAAAAAGGTTTTTATTCCTTTTACTCTTTGTTATAATTATACCTGACTTTCGACAAAAGTCCCTTGAAAAAGTTTTCATAATATCATTAAACTCCCTTGAAAAAGTTTTTATATTGTGTTATGATATTACAAAAATAAAGTTAAGAGGTGCGATATAATGTTAAAAAGAAAGATCGAAAACGTGCTGAAAGAATGGAAGAATACTCCCGATAAAAGCCCACTTATTATCAAGGGGCAACGGCAATGTGGTAAGACCTTTTCGGTGAGAAGGTTTGCGGAGGCAAATTACAAACATGTCGTCTATCTGAATTTCCTTAAAAATCCAAACTATATCTCCATTTTCAACGGCTCGTTGGAAGTGGACGACCTCATCATCATGATGTCTGCGCTTCTTGGCGATGAGGCAATTTTCGTGCCGCACGAGACCATTCTCATTCTTGATGAAATTCAAGATTGCCCCGAGGCGCGGACAGCTTTGAAATTTTTCAAAGAGGACGGCAGGTTCGACGTTATCGGCACGGGTTCGCTTCTAGGTGTGAAGGGGTATGGCAAACAGCCGAAGTCAGTGCCCGTAGGGTCGGAGACACTCATCGAAATGAAACCGCTCGACTTCGAAGAGTTTCTTTGGGCGAATGGGATCGGGGAGCAGGTCATCCATACATTAAAAAAGTGTTTGGAGAGTGTAACGCCAGTACCCGAGGCTCTACACAACAAAATACATGAAC
>CANQDY010000133.1 GCA_947593895.1 uncultured Bacilli bacterium | reverse complement strand
CATCAATGTTTTTTTCTAAATTTTCAACATATATTTCACCAGTGGAAACATCACTATAAGAAAAAACAAAGTAATTATCAGTAATATCAACGCATCCAATGTAATTATTATCTTTTACTTTAACATCAATGTTCGCCCCGGGTGTAATAATTTGAACTACATCACGTTCAACAATCCCTTTTGCTAACGTTGGATCTTCAAGTTGTTCAACAATTCCAACTTTATATCCTTTAGCAATTAGCTTATCAATATATGAAGAAATTGCATGGTAAGGAACTCCACACATTGGTACTCTCTCTTCCACTCCAGCACTTTTACCAGTTAAAGTCAATTGTAGTACTCTTGATGCAATTTCTGCATCTTCAAAAAATAATTCATAAAAATCACCTAAGCGAAATAGAATTAATGTATCAGGATGCTTTTCTTTAATCTTTAAATATTGCATCATCATTGGCGTATATTTCTTCTCCATAAAAAAAACTACCTCATTTAGATAATATTATACTAAAATATTATCTATTTTGATAGTTTAATTCAATTTTATTTCTTGTTTGTTAAGTGACAAAATAAATCAAATAATATAATCATATTTATTGTAAAACTACTTATTCGATAACCAAGCAACAATAATCATTAAAATAATTGCAATAAAGTAGATATATAAAGATTTTCACAAAATATAGCGATAAAAGATGCAATTACATAGTAGGCACTAATTTTTGTTACTCCAGGCATTCTTTTGGCGTAAATATGAATATGATTATAATTCATAGGTGACTAAATCACATAAATAATTGCAAAAGCTTTCCATATAACACTTACTATTTTCTCAACACATAAACCAATAATTGATTCACTTCTTGAAAAAAATACCTTTTAGTAAAACAATTTGCAGGAATCTTTTGAAAATATTTTTCTTTTACAATTGTTTTCAATTTCTCAACATACACATGCATGTAAAATAAATAGTAATTCATAAAAAAATTGAAAACCAGTCGTGCCATAAAAAGATAAAAGCCACAAAATAAAGTAAAAAAGATAATTCCAAGCCATAAGCAACAAGAAATTTTTAAAAGAAAATTAAAGCAATGTTCCAATTTATATTACTAGTTCTTATAATTCACTTATTTTCTATCTTAAAAAATTTAACAAATCAAATCGACAAATTTATTTTTTATCAATAAGATAGTTTTCATTTACATTCATAGTAATTTCTTCGTCTAAAGTAATATCTTCTTCCCCATCATCAGAGCAATTAACTACCAAAATAGCTTCTTGGAAAGTTTCTACGAATAAAGTATAATCAATCACTAATTCAACTTCTTTATTATCGTTTAGTTTCATTGATGAGCAAGAAGGATATTTATTAACATAAATTTTTGGATATAGTTCATCATCAAGTGTTTTTAAATCACGATATGACATATTAACTTTTTCAAAAAAGTTGACTTTTTCATTGTAAATTTCACTTTTCTTATCATTATCTAATGCATACCATAATTGAATATCAAAACTTCCTTTTACATAAACCTCTTTATTTTTAATTTCTGTTTCATGTTGGAAATTAATGATCCAACATCCCAAAGTTTTAGAAATATCTCCATCAAGTTTAATAGTTTTATTTAGATAATGTTCTAATTTACCTTTTCCGGTTAAAGTTTTAGCAACAATTTCTCGATACATAAAAAAAATCCCCTTTTCAAATATATGATTAAGGGGACATTTTAACTACATTTATCTTGTTTCTTTTTCGATTATAAATTTATATATTTTGTTATAAGCATCCAAGTTAAATTTTAACAATGAAGATTTAAACCAAAGTGAATACTCAAATAATTTTTTCTTAATTTTACATAGATAAACATCATTACTTTTTAAAGTATTTTTAACAATTGGGCATTCACCACCACAATAGAATTTTGCTTCACATTCACCACAATAATTTAAATCGGTAATATTTTGATATAAATGATTTTTTTCTTCAATTTTGAAATTTTCATCGCATGAACATGGAGCGCAAGGATACAAGTCGCCATCTATATCATATGAGTAACGACCTACTCCTCCATCACATCTTGCATAAACTTTGTTTTCAATTACCACCCGACTCAACATTGTCCCAAATGAATCATCACCATTTAATATTGCAAACAATAAGGAAAAATCATTTTCCATAACCATATCAAAAAGATAGACCACAACTTTAAAATATTCACTAATTATTAAAGAATAAGAATTTTTAAATTCATCTATTTTCTCTGAACGCTTAAATTTAATACTTATAGTCGTGGAGTATTGAATCATATTCAGGTAACATTGCAATAAATCTTGATTAAAACTTCCATCAATGACCATTGCAGTTCCTAAAAATTGTTTTTCTTTAATACTAGATAGATTTTTAATAACTATATCATAAGTTGGATTACCATTTTTTAACACCCGGTTTTTATCGTGATTTTCTTTACAACCATCCAGACTAACACCAAACAAAATTGAATGACTTTGCAATAACTTGACAACCTTTGGTGATAATAAATATCCATTTGTTACAAATTGAATAACAATATTTTTATCGTATTTTTCTGATAGTTTTTTACATTTATCAGCAATTTCTATAATTTTATTTAAATGAAGTAATGGTTCGCCTGATCCAGATAAATCAATAAAAATTGATTGATTTCCCAAATGCATTTTAACAAAATCTTCAATCAGATTCACAATCGAATCAAAGTTTTTAAAATCTCGACCTTTTGAATGGTCAGAAAAGCAATATTTACAGTTAAAATTACATTTTGTTGTAAGATTTATCGATAAAGTAAGTTTTGAATAGGATAGAACATTGTATTTAATAATATCAATTGGACGATTAAATTTACCATCACCTAATAAAAAAATTTCATATTGTCTTTCATTATCAACTTCATGCTCAAAATATCTAATTTCTCCATTAGATGTATTTAATACAACATGCATAAAACCAAATTGATAATGTTTAAACATAATACTAATAACCTATATTAACAATATGGTGGAAATAAAGGATCTTGTACTCCCTGAGTTGTATTTATAAATCCAAGTCCGCTAGTATTTAATTGAATAATATTATAATATTTACCATTCTTAACTACATGACTAATGTATTTTGCTAATTTTTCATAGATTGTTCCAGTCATAGAATTTGCATAAGCTTTGAAATTAACTCCTAAGCCAATAGCTACAGTATTATTATGTATATCCATAGTAGCACGATTCAATTCAGTCATATCGTTTCCAACATAAGTTCCATTGTAGAAAGTGATAAAATTATCTGCAAAATTACTGCCATATGAATATGTCAATCCAGCTATAAAATAGCAATGAAAAAATGCATCTGCGGCACCTTCACGAGTAATAGTTCCATAGTATTCATCTGTGTTTAAAGATGCATATTTAAGCCAATTAGAAATAGTATCAAACTCAACAATGTATTTACCACCAACTGCCGACCAAAACTTTGCAGAAGTTGGTCCATAAAATAAGTCAAAGTGACAAAAATCTCCAGTGTCAACAACGTTATTTC
>CANQDY010000132.1 GCA_947593895.1 uncultured Bacilli bacterium | reverse complement strand
TTTTACTATATTAGCATTACTAATTTCAATAGGTGTGAGTATCATTTTTTATAGAATTTCAAATTGGTTGAAGTTCGATTATTCAAATACAATGAAGGAAAAAATAAACAAACAATAACGGCTAGTCACAAAAAATGAAGTAACTAGTCGTTATATTTAAAGGGAAAAAAGATTAAAAGAAGAAAAAAAGAAAAGAATTAAATAGAGATTTCATTAATAGCCTCCATAGCGATATCATCAGTAATGAGATCAGCTTTTTTATTACAAAGAATAAGTAAAGCCTTATCCATAATTTGATTAATAACACGCATAATGCCATTAGAAGCATTAATAATTTGTTGATAAGCTTCAGAGGAAATAATATTTTGATTAAGCCCCGCAAATTTTAATTTAGAATCGATATAGAATTTAGCTTCAGATTTATTCATATATTGCATTTGATAATTCATAGAGACACGTTGACGTAAAGCCACATTAGAATTAAAATTTAAAGCACTACGTAAAGTATTGCTTCCAGAAAGAATGAGAATTAAACGATCTTTGGAGTCCATATCAAAGTTGCACAACAGTTTAAAATCATTTAAAATGCCACTAGACAAATAGTTAGCTTCATCAATAATAATAATAGGAGTAATTCTTTTTTCAATAACGAGGCGATTGATTTCAGCTTGAATATTATTGAAATTAATTCGTTTAGAAAAGGAAGGTTCTAAGCCAAATTCAGTAGCTAAATCGCGATAAAATTCACAAATACTAATAGTAGAGTGTTTAACGTAAATGATTTTAAATAAACTTTTATTTAATGAAGAAGTCCAAAAACGTAAAGCGGTAGTTTTACCAAGACCAGGTTCACCAGTAATAATGGCAATTCCCAAAGTAGATTCTAAATGTTTAAGTCTAAAAAGCAGTTGTTTATAATCGGAAAGTTCGATTAAAAATTGTTTAGCATTTTTATTAAAAGGATTAAATTCCAAGCCAAATTTAGCTAAATAGTTTTCCATAGTTAATCATCTCCTTCAGTGTTGAAAATAGGTTTAGCTCTTTTAATTTTGGAGTTAGCAATTTTATCAAGCAAATTAATTTGGGTAAGGGAATTATCAGGATTGACAACGTAAACTGACTTATAATCGGAAGAATATCTAATTTTAATATGTTTATTAGCATATTTAAAAGGTACTTCAAAAAGTAAAGAATCTAAAGAAATAACCGAGTCAAAAGAGACCTTACGAACGACTTCAATTAAGAAAGATTTATCAATGAAGTCGGGATCTAATCTAATGATATGATCATTGGGATTAAAAAAGCGTTCAGAAGGAGTAAGGCCATTTAAAGAAGAATGAACTTTATTATTATAAGAATTAACATAATCTAATAAATCATTTTTAAAAGTTTCAAGCGAAGTTTGAGGAGTTAAATGATAAATGGCCATAAAATGATCTTTCATAGTACGAAACCAACGTTCAATTTTGGATTTACCAGTAGGTTCATAAGGAGCACAATGATGTAAAGAGGTGCCAATTCTCGCACATAAGAGATCGATTTGACCATTTTTATAAGGGGCGCCATTGTCGACATTGAGAAGTTTAGGTTTACCATAACGAGAGATAGCCTGTTTTAAAACAGACATAAAATTAGTAAAAGTATCATTAAAGAAAACATCACAACCGACAATCATACGGGAAGCATCATCAATAATGGCAATAATATAAGTTCTTTTTTTACCACCATCAGAAAGCAATTTAAAAGAATAAGAAGTGTCACAACACCAAACGTCATTAATATGTTCTAATTCGTAACGTTTCATTTCATTTTTTGGGAAGATATCGTGACCTTTTTTATAAGCAGAAACATATCTAGTAATAGTGGTTAAACTAACATCAGAAGGAACAATATAACCATTTTTAATTAAAGCTTCACGAATAGAAGTGGCGGGAAGGCGAGGGTGAGAATCAATGTAATGGTTAATAATTTTCATTAAATCGCTATCAATTTTACGAGTTTTACCATTATCACAACGAGATTTTGTTTTTAAAGCATCAAAGCCATGATTAATATAAGTATAATACCATCTTTCAGCAGTAGAACTAGAAATAGAGATGGAAGAGCCATCAATATAACGAAAACTTTTTTTAGAAACGCTAATAAAAAAATCTTGTTTAGAATTATATTCAGTAGTTCCAGAAACTAAGGGAGCGATAACAGAGTATTTAAATAAAGCAATTTGTTCTTTAACATCCATTTTCATATATATAAATCTCCTTTACGCAAATATTATACATGAAAAAAAAGATAAGAAAAAAAAGCGGAATCAAAAGTTATGTGGTTGATTAAAAACAAAAATATTTCCCTCGATGATTTTGAAGAAAGGCTAAGTTAAAGGATAAAGAACACCGAATCATTAAGGCATGTAAGTCATGAAAAGCCTGATCAATACATTTAAAAAGGGAGAGAAGGCGATGAATCCAATTAGAAAAAATTTGTTTAAGTAAACGTTTAGTGGAATAACATTTACTAATATCAAAAAGATCATTAATAATCATTACAGCATCATCAACAGAAGTTAAAAGGTAAGGAACGACAAAAGATGGTAAGACGGCATGAGTCTTACCACAATGTTTACATTTTAATCTTAAAACATATAAATTTTTAATTTTATTATTAATTTTAATATTACGTTTATAAAAACCATGTTTAATAAGGGAGCAAGTAGAATGACATGAAGGACAAGAGTAAACAGAAAAATCGTGAGAATCTACATATTTAAAATATTCATTAGTATTTTTATTGAAATTTTTATTAATTAATGTTATCATATTAATGTGTGGAAAGTTTACTTCTGACGGCAATCTTGGGTAAGCTTTCTTCCTTTTTTTAAACATTATACAATATAAATAAAAGTCCATCAAGGAAAATGGTTAAATTTTGACCTAATAACTTGATGGACTTCTTTTATTTATTATGATTATATTTTATTATTTATCCATTAAATAAACTAAAATTCTATAATATAGTTATACCTGATAGTGTAACAAGTATTGGAAAAAATGCTTTTGAAAATTGTGATAATTTATCGAATATAGTTATACCTGATAGTGTCACAAGTATCGGAAGAAATGCTTTTAAAAATTGTGAAAATTTAACAAATATAGTTATACCTGATAGTGTAACAAGTATTGGGGACTTTGCTTTTTCTATGTGTAATAGTTTAACAAGTATAGTTATTCCAAATAGTGTAAAAACGATAGAGGATAATACTTTTTATGATTGTGAAAATTTAGCAAGTATATTTATTTCAAATAGTGTCACAAGCATAGGGTATTTTACTTTTTCCCAATGCAATAATTTAAAAATAATAAAAGTTGATAATAATAATCAAGTATATGATTCAAGAGAAAACTGTAATGCAATTATAGAAAGCAAAACAGATAAATTATTTATTGGTTGCAGTGAAACAATTATACCATCCAGCGTAAAAATTATAGAAGTCTTTGCTTTTTATGAGTGTAATAATTTAACAAGCATAGTTATACCAAATAGTGTTACAATTATTGGAGAACATGCTTTTGAAGGTTGTTCCAATTTAACAAG
>CANQDY010000131.1 GCA_947593895.1 uncultured Bacilli bacterium | reverse complement strand
TAATTAAAATTGATCATCACATTGCTCAAGAACATTTTGGTAATCCAGAACTTATTGAAACAGAAAGAATATCATGTACTGAGATAATAACTTCAATGTTAGTGGAAAATAATGCAATTATTTCACAAAAAGCTGCAATTGGTTTGTTTTTAGGATTGGTTACTGATTCAGGACGATTCTTATATCAACCAATTAGACCAGAAACCTATAATCTTGTAGCAAAATTAGTGAAAACTGGAATTAATTGTACAAAGTTATATGATGTACTATATGAAGTTGAAGAGAAGATGCTTCGTTTTAAAGGATATGTTTATTCACATTATCAAAAGACGAAAGAAAATGTTGTATATCTGACTTTGCCAAAAGATGTTTTACACTCACTTGATATTGATTATAATCTAGCCGCTTCTCAAGTTAATTCAATCGCTAATATCAAAGATTCACCTGTTTGGGTTTTTTTCTCAGAAAGTGATAGTGGCTTAGTAAGAGTTGAATTAAGAAGTAAAGAAATAAATGTTCAGCAATGTGCCATTAAATTTAATGGCGGTGGTCATGCTCATGCTTCAGGATGTCGATTAGATAATCTTGAGGATCATAAATATGTTTTACAAGTTCTTGATAAAATGGTAAAAGAGGCTAAAAATGTTTGAGAAAGAACTAGAAGCAATGATTGAAATTGCTGAGAAAGTTAGAAGTGAAATTTTAAATATTTATAATCAAAAATTTGAAGTTGATATCAAAAGTGATCATTCTCCGGTAACTTTAGCGGATAAAATCGCCGATCGGATGATTCGTGAATTTCTTCAAGAAAAGTTTCCCAATTATGGAATGTTAACCGAGGAAAGTGAAGACAATTTAAGTCGATTAGAAAAAGATTATATTTTTGTGGTTGATCCAGTTGATGGAACAAAGGACTTTGTTAGTAAGAATGGACAATTTACCACGAATATTGGATTAGTTTATAAGCATCAAGTAGTAGCAGGAGTAATATCTATTCCTTGTCGGAATGAGATTTACTATGCATTGATTAATCAAGGCGCATATTTTAAATCAAGTAATGGAAAAATTGAAAAAATACATGTCAACGATAAAGTAAAAGATTTAACGATGTTGACAAGTAATTTTCATACTACTCCAGAAGAATTAAAAATTGCTCAAGATAATCAAGATATTATTACTAAAGTCATTGGTTGTGGTTCATCAATCAAGGCATGTTTAATTGCTCATGGTAAGGCAGAAGTATCATATCGATTAAATCCTAACACTAAAGAATGGGATACAGCAGCAAGTCAGATTATAGTTAAAGAAGCGGGTGGACTTTTCTTGGAACCTGATTTAAAAGAAATAACCTATAATCGCGAAGATGTCTATAATCGAAAAGGTTTCGTAGTTTTGAATCGAAAAGAAAATTTATTTATTAAATAAACTTTAGAAGCATATATTTACTTGAGGAGTAAATAAATGCGCTTTTCTTATTTATCAAGAATGATGTCTTCCTTGATTATTATTACTATTTTAGTAGTGTCCTTTTTAGTGGTGGCGAATAAAAACTTAAAAGACACTTATGCTCAAATTGCCTTAGTTCAAACTCGTTCAATTGTAACTAAAATTGTTAATCAAGTAGTCAGAGATAATATTAATGAAAACCAGTTAGAATTGAATTATTCAAGTGAAGAATATGTTACTTATGATGTAGGTAAAATCAATAATTTACTTAGTACTTTATCAAATAAAGTTGTTACTGTTTTAGAGGATATTAACCATAGCGACTATTCTTTTTTATTAAATGAAAGTAGTTCAAAAAATTATAATTGTTCCGGTATTATTTATGAAATGGAATTAGGAAGGATATTTAATAATTTATTTTTAAGTTCACTTGGAAGTAAGTATCCAATTAAATTTAAATTAGTGAGTGATGTACTATCTAGTAGCGATCTTTCCGTTGAGGAATTTGGAATTAATAATGCAGTAATTAGTTTAAATATGGTAATGTCTTTTAATTTTAATTTAGTTTTACCATTAACCACAAAACTTGATTCAATTGATATTAAAGTACCTTTAAGTATGATATTAATTGAGGGTAAAGTTCCTTCTTTTATGCTAGGAAATCATAATGTAGAAGGGGCAAATTCCTATATTATTGAGGTAAATAAAATATGAAGAGCTTTATTTATGATCGATATGGATATATTTTAGAAGAAGACAAAGAATCATTTGATTACGAAGGTTTTCATTTTGTTATCGAAAGAAATGAAAAAAGTCCTCAAGAAACTGAAGAAATAAACAGTTTTTTAAGAAGCTTTTCGCAAAATTTATTCAATAAAAAAGGCTATATTGTACCTAATAGAAATAATGCATTAATAACATTAAGTGAATTTGGTAATGTTTCTTTAGTGGCAATTGAAAATTTTAAAGTTTGTCTTGATGATTTGATTAGAATGCATCAATATGGAATGAATTATGACAGCAAAAGTAAATTATCATATATTAAAAATCGCTGGATTAATAAACTTAATTTAATTGAAACTAAGATTGCTCCTTCATTAAAAGTTGATGAGTATTATTATCAATTAATAATGATTTGTTTAACACATGCTATTGGAATGGCTAATAATGCCATATCATATTTAGAAGATACAATAATTGATTATAACGATAGTTTAAAAGTTACTACATTAACTCATAAAAGAATTAACCTTAATTCTTATGATTTATTAAACCCTTTTAATATTATTATTGATTCACCAATGCGAGATTTTGCTGAATTATATAAAAATGAATTAATTAGTTTTGAAACACTTAAGTCACTTTTAATACAATATCAAGCCACACCTAAAGATGTATCAATATTATTTAGTAGAATTCTATATCCTACGAAGCTTTTTGATTTGATTGAGAATGATTATTTGAGAAGAACGGATATAACAAATGAAATCGAAGCATATTATAAGGATATTAATCAACAAATGATGAAAATAAAAAAAATCCATAACTATTTAACAATGAGTTATGGAATTAGAAAAATTAATTGGTTGGAATAGTTTATTTATTTGGTTTTTCACTAACTGGAAGAACATCAATAACTCCAGGAACTTCTTCTTTTAGTATTACCGCTATGCCAGAAGAAAGTGTTTCATAAATTAATGAGCATCCTTCACATGCACCAATCATTTGCACATAAACAATACCATTTTCAAAAGAATCGAAAATTACATCTCCACCATCTCTTTGAATAAAAGGACGAATTTTATCTAATGTCATTTCTATTTGTTCTTCAATAGTCATAGTGTTAACCTCTTATATTTTCCAAAAACATTAATTATTATAGCACAAATAACGATATTTAATATTTTTTTACATTGATTTAATTATTTTATAAAAAAAACTCTGGTTGATTCGGAGCTAATTAATCAGAGATGGTAAAAGAGTATAATTTTGATACAATGCACGCAAATGAACGCAAATGAACGCAATTGCACGCAGGCTATAAACAAGCAAAAACCACCAAAGTCATAAACTCTAGTGGTTATTATTTAATTTACCATTTCTCTTTTTGCTCGCTTGGATCAAGTTCTTTTATCACTTTTGCTGGAACACCACCAACAATTACATTAGCTGGAACATCTTTAGTAACTACAGCTCCAGCTGCTA
>CANQDY010000130.1 GCA_947593895.1 uncultured Bacilli bacterium | reverse complement strand
CATAATTCAAGGAACTGATTATGTCTAGAGAAAATACCATGTGATATAATCAGTTCCTTGAATTATGGCGGATTGCCAACTTACTACAATGATATTATGCTATCTATAAAGAATGACAAATATTTTAAAGAGTTAAAAAATAGAGGAATATTATTAAATCGTGCTTCTAATCATAATATAGTGATCAATGCCATAAATAATTTCAATGACTATCTACAATTCGATTGTAGTTATAATGGTTTTGATTTTATAAAAGAAAATGTCAAACTAGTGGTCCAAATAGACGATAAGAGAGTTGATATTCATCAAAACTTCGTCTATTCTGATACAATTTTTTTCGATATAACTCTATATAAGAAATATACTTTTGATTTCAAAATATATAAGAGCGATATAAAAGATGATTCAAGTATAAGTTTTTGGTTTGAATATGATGGTCATCAGATGGATGCTCAAATCAGTTTTAATCAAGTTAAACCACATGCTCGATTAACGAATTTGTTTACGCATTCATATTGGAAATATGATAAAAATGATGTCATGTTGAAAACTTCTAAAAAGATCATATTTAAGAAAATGGGTCTTTTGGGAAGAATTAAACAAGAATTATTATTGTATAGAGACTTTATTACTGAGAGTACGAAGAAAAAACTCGGATATCAAGCTCTTTTGTTGCGATTGTTGTATCGTATGACTAGACCATTATATTTTAATAAAAGAATATGGATTGCCTTTGATAAGTTGTACAAAGGTGGAGATAATGGTGAATATTTTTACGAGTACTGTTTGAATCGCAAAGAAGATAATGTTCGTTGTTACTATGTCATCAATAAAACAGCTCACGATTATCAAAGATTGAGAAAGCAAAAATATATCTTAAAGTATAAAACTATTCATGAATATTTAGTTGTGTTAAATAGCGAATGTGTTTTTGCTACTCATGCTAATCCATTTAACTTTTTAGCTTTTACTAGAGGAAAAGAAAAGTATTTTAGAGATCTGATGAATTTTGATGTCTTTTGTCTTCAACACGGTTTGACTATTCAAGATATTCCTCATTTACAAAATCGCGTTAACGACAATACTAAGTTGTATTTTTGCGCTAGCGATTTAGAGATTAAAAATATCATGCAACCAAAGTATGATTATGAAGGGTATGATTACATAAAAAAGACAGGTATAGCGCGTTTTGATGGACTTAAAAACAATGATAAAAAAGAAATTTTAATAACTCCTACATGGCGTAATAATATGGCTAATTCCGTTACTAACTTGGGTGGTACTAGACCTTATTATAAAGAGTTTAAAAATACAGTTTATTTTAAAATATATAACTATATTATCAACAATGAGAAATTGATTAATCATGCTAAGAAATATGGATATATGATCACTTATTTGATACATCCGACATTGACTGCTCAAATAAATGATTTTGATACTAATAACTATGTTAAGATTTATACTGTTACAGAAGATCAAAGTTATGAAAAATTATTGACTGAATCAAGTCTTATGGTGACAGATTATTCAGGAATTCAATATGATTTTGCCTATATGCGAAAACCAATCATTTACTTTCATCCTGATGAGTTGCCACCACACTATGGTTCAGGAATTGATTTTGAAAAGGATGGATTTGGTCCTATTATTAAGACAGTTGACCAATTGATTGATACTTTGTGTGAGAAGATGAAAACTGGTTGTAAAAATGATGATAAGTATATCAAAAGAGCAGACGATTTCTTCTTGTTCAATGATTATAATAGTTGTCAAAGAATATATGATGAATCCATAAAATATTTGAATAATAAATAATTTAAAAGAGGTTTTCGAATGAGAAATAACATTACAAAAAAGCGTAATAACACTATTGATATAATGAAATTGATTTTTAGTATCACAGTTGTTTTACATCATATAAATACGAATATAAGTGGATTTCCTCTTTTTGAGAGAGGATTGTTAGCAGTTGATTTCTTTTTCATTGTCAGTGGTTATTTATTCTTAGGATCAGTAAGAAAAGATAAAGATAAATCTAAAGACAAAGATAGTGATAATATCTATGTAGATAATTTGAAATTTATTTGGAAAAAATTTAAAGCCTTTTTCCCATTTGTTATAGTTGGTTTTATTGGTTCTTTAGCTGCTAGAATTGTTGTTGACAAAATAAAGATTCATACTATTTTAAATTCAGTATTTTCTGCTTTCTTATTGCAGATGTCTGGTCTACCAATGTCAAAGATTAACAATGTGACTTGGTATCTATCAGTCATGCTGTTATCCATGTTTGTTCTATATCCAATTATAAGAAAAAAAGAAAAGAAATATATCAATTATTTTTGCCCTTTGATAATCGTATTTGGATTTGGATTGTTCGCTCATTATTTTCACAATTTTGACGAATGTGAAAATATAAAAATAATATACAATGGTTTGGCAAGAGGATTTTTAGAAATAAATATCGGAATGTTGTTGGCTTATGCTATGGATTATATTAAAAAAATTGATTTCACAAAATTCAGTAAAGTTATGTTAACAATATTAGAGATTCTAGGTTATGTTTTCGTTTTAATCATGATGAATAGTAGTAACAATAAAGTTGATATATTCATCGTATTAGTTTTATCCATAACAATCTTTATATCATTCTCTAAATTGAGTTATACAAGTTTATTGACAGATAAGTTGAATTTTAAGAATATTGATAAGTTAAGTCTTTCTATTTATTGTAGTCACATTATGATAATCTTATGGATGATACATTTTAATGAGTTGTTCTTTCACCTTAATAGTATTGATTTAGGTATATGTATTTTCGTTGTTACAATAATCATTTCATATGTAATTGAAAAACTTATATCTTTTGTTCAAAAGAAATTTGAAATGACTAAATTATTTATAAAATAAATTCGTGTAAATCATTGAACTCGTCGTTTTAGAAATGTATATTTTATATTAAGAAGAGGTGATAGTTATGAAGAAAAAAATTTGGTTAGTTTTTTTATCCTTTTTAAGTTCGATTGCTCTAGCATTGAATTTAAAAATGGTTCTAGATCCTTATCATAATCTTATTAATAGTTTTTATAATGTTAATATTCTTGTATATGCAATTGTTTTTTTAGTTTTTATAACTTTTATAAATATTCTTTTGGAAAATTTAAGAAAAATAGGTGTCTTATAATCCTTGCCATGGTGATCAGTTTACTACAGGTATTTGGATTTTATTTTAAAACTTATAACTCTTTACAAAATATGTATATAGCATCTTGGCAAATCATAAAAAGTATAGTTGTTTTTGCTGGTTACTCAGTAATGTTCTATTTGGCACTTCAATACATATTTAAATGGTTAGATAATGCTAAATATAAAATGCCTAAGAATAAATATTTTGATTTTTTCTTTAACAAGCATCCTTTTTGGAGTACATTTATCTTTTTATTAATCTGTTATCTACCAACATTTGTAACACTATAATAAAAATGACTTCTTTTTTCTTGATATTTAAAAGATTAAGTGTTATAATATGGCATTATTTCAGTTGTATTGAAAACTGAAGGAGGTAGTTATGAAAAATGTTGCAATTATCTTTGCTGGTGGTGCTGGTCAAAGAATGGGTGCTGAAAGGCCAAAGCAATTTTTAAAAGTTCAAGGT
>CANQDY010000129.1 GCA_947593895.1 uncultured Bacilli bacterium | reverse complement strand
CAATTGGTGGTAAGATTATTGCAAGAAGTGATATTAAGGCAGTGAGAAAAGATGTTCTTGCTAAATGTTATGGTGGAGATATTTCAAGAAAGAAAAAGTTATTAGAAAAACAAAAAGAAGGAAAGAAACGAATGAAGTCAATTGGAATAGTTGATGTTCCTCAAGATGCTTTTATGGCAATTCTTTCTGTTGATGATGATGAATAAGCAAAATAATTGTCGGTTTTTTATAAAAAATAGGCGAAATTGTTAGTAGATTTTTAGTAAATTTCTAGTTTGAATTATTGATGTTGTCAATGTTTTTATGTAGAATTAATACAAGAGGATAATTTACATGGAAAAAGATTTTGGTATACGTTTTACTGATGATTTATATGCAACAAGAGATGATGTAAAAAAAGCTCTAAATATTTCTAGTATTGATTCAATATGGGATAAGATAACTCAGTTTCGAGCATATTACACAAGACAGACTGAATTAAAGAATGTTGAAAGAGTTCCTTTTTCAATTGTTTTGCCACCAAAGCTAACATCTAAAGTGGTAAATTTAGAAAAAAAACTTACAAAACTTCTTTTGAAATATTCACTTGGTAATATCCCAAATAATTCAAATTATGTTCAATTAAAAAATGATTCATATTTAAAAATATTAGAATGCGTTGGTAAACCATATAACCTTCAAAATAATCGTGATACATTGCTTGCAATTATCAATAATACCTTGCCTACTTTACCAGTAGAGTATTTGATTGTTGATCGTTATTGTCAATGTTTAAAATATATTGAAAATCGTCATAGTGGAAACTTTACGGAAATTCTGATTCTTTCATTATATGCAAAATTAAGAGGAATTGAACTTGATGTAAATAATATTGACTCATATTATCGAACTAGTGATTTACTTGATCGTAATGATCATGTTTTTGTCGGCCAACATTATGAAGCAGCACCACTTGATCGAATTAAAGATATGATTATTTCTTTATGTGATTTTTTAAATAACTCAACTCTTTTCAGCGTATGCAAGGCCTCAATTGCTTTCTTTTATATCAATTATGTTAAACCTTTTGAATATTATAACGAGGAAATGTCAATCTTAATTTTCAAATTGGTTTTGGCTAAGGAAGATTATGAAAATATCCCTTCAATGCTTTTAATTGAAGATTTATTATCAAAAGAATATGTTACAACTTTAAATCAATTAACAAGAGAGTCAGAAATGAGATTGGATTTGACATATATTACAAATTATATGGTTGATTATTTAAAAAATAGTGTTAGTCTATTTTTTGATGATTTTGATAAATTAGATTCTTCAATGATTATTGAAGAAAACTTTTTAAGAAATGAACCAAAAATCAAAAAAGAAATAATCCAACCGACGATTGATAATCATGAAAGTAAAAATATTAAATTTGAGGGAGTGACTTTTAAACAAAGTGTATCTTTACCAACTATGCCAACTGGATTAGATGAAAAGGACGCCTCAGTAGTTGCATTAAATCTTTTAGAAATTTATCCATCCATGAAGAAAGGGCAGGCCAATTTTTACTCTAGACATTGCACAATTGGAAAGTACTATACTATTTCACAATATAAAAAAGAACAAAATGTTGCTTATGAAACGGCAAGAACAAGCATGGACAATCTTGCTAATTTAGGCTTTTATAAAAAAGAACAAATTAAAAACAAATTTGTTTACACACCTGTTATCAAGCGATGAGTGAGCGAGGACTTTATATTCATATACCTTTTTGTAGTTCGATTTGTACTTATTGTGATTTTAGTAAGTTTTTTTATGATGAAAAAAAAGTTAATGAATATTTAGATAGTTTACAAAATGAGTTGGATTCCTATTCAATTGATAATATTCAATCAATTTATATTGGCGGAGGAACGCCAACATCATTAAATATTATTCAATTAAAACGATTATTAAAAATGATAGAAAAATATAATAAAAACTTTGTTTCTTTTACAATTGAAGCAAACATTTTAAATTTGGATGAAGAAAAAATTAAATTGCTTTCTGATTATCATGTTACAAGAGTGAGTCTAGGAATTCAAAGTTTTAATTCTAAAATTCAAAATATAATAAATAGACATCATAGTTTTGAACAAGTTAAAATGGTGATTGCATTATTAAATAAGTATGGGATTAATGATGTAAATGGCGACTTAATTTATGGATTTAAAGAGCAAAGCAAAGAAGATTTACTTAATGATTTAAAACTATTTACAAGTCTGCCTTTAACACATATTTCTACTTATGCGTTAATGATAAATAAGCATACAATACTTGGCAATTCAAATTACCAAGAAGTTAATCAAGAAATATATCGTGAATATTATGATTTAATTGTTTCTTATTTAGAAAAATTTGGTTTTAAGAGATATGAAGTTAGTAATTTTTCCAAAGATAACTATCAGTCAAAACATAATTTGTTGTATTGGAATAATAAAGAATATTATGGAATTGGTGTAGGAGCTTCTGGATATATTAATAATGTCAGATATGATAATACAAAATCATTAAATCATTATCAAAAAGGAAAGAGAAGAATAAATGAAGAGAATTTATCAGATAATGATAGAGAATTTTATCATATTATGCTAGGATTAAGATTAGAAAGAGGAATCAATATTGATGAATTTAATACGCTTTATAAAACTAGTTTATTAGATAAATATAGTGAAAAACTTAAATCATTAATAGCAGATAATTTGATTGTAATAGAGAAAGGGTATTTAAAAATAACCAAAGACAATTTCTATATCATGAATTTTATTTTAAGAAAATTATTATTTTGAGTGCTTTATGAAAATTGCAGGATTTGAAAGAAGAATATTTAGCTATCTAGTTGATATGATAATTCCTATAATTATATCAATCATTTTATTTTTTGTTGTATTCATTCATATTCATTTAAATACAATGTTTGTTCTATATGTTATTGCCTTATCAATAATGAGTATTTCTTATCTATTTATTAATACTTTATTTACTTACTTAACTAACGGCTATACGCTAGGTAATTTAATATTTGGAATTAGAATGGTAAGTAATAAGAATTCTAAACTTAGGTTTGTAGATTGCTTTTTAAAATATTGCTTTCTGGCTTTTCCAATGTGCTCTTTTATTAATATGTTTTATATGATAATAGTTCATAGTCAAAGAACAATTTTTGATCATTTATCATTATCCGATTCATTGCTTGTTAGAGTTAAATTTTAGAAATATAGATTAAATCCTGATTATACATTAGGATTTTTTAATATTATTAAAAAAATTTCTTTTAATAAATATATTTATCTGATAGATTGCTAAAAAATATAAAAATTTTTGAAATTTTAGCACTAAATTGTTGACAGTGCTAATATAATGGGTATAATAGAATTAGCAATCAGAAATTATGAGTGCTAAAAGGGGGTGACGATATGAGTTTATCAAGAAGAGAATTAATCTTAAAATGTATTGTTGAGTATTTCATTAAATATGCACAACCAGTTGGAAGTCATACTTTAATTGAAAAATATGATCTTAAGTTTTCTAGTGCAACAATCAGAAATGAAATGATGGAACTTGAAAGTTCAGGTTACTTAGAAAAGACTCATACTTCTTCAGGAAGGGTTCCTTCAAGTAAAGGGTATCGTTATTATATAGATCATTTAA
>CANQDY010000128.1 GCA_947593895.1 uncultured Bacilli bacterium | reverse complement strand
AACCTTACCTCTTTTTTCATAACTAAACTTATTAAGAAATAATCCATTTTCATTTATTATCGGTTCAATATAAGATTTAACTCGTTCCAATAATTCGCTCATATTTCCTCCCTCAAAAATAAAAGTGAGTTATTAGCTCACCTTTGAAAATATCTTTAATGAGTATGTAATTGCTCCCTTCGAGATTTTTCAATTACAGGTTTATTATATGCGATTAAATATTATATAATCAACAACTTTTTGATTTTTATTATCTGATTTTTATTTAATTCTTTCAGATTTTTGTATTTGAAGATAATAATAACAAGAAGTAAGTTCTTGAAATGCCTACTCTTGTACAATCTTACTTTTTTCTATGACTATTTTATATAATCATAAATTTGTTAAATAAATTTAGAATTTAATCGTTCCCATTTCATCAGTTCGAAATATTTTCACCTGATATTTATTCAGAATTTTAATAACTTTATCACTAGGATGATGATATATATTATTTTTCCCCACTGAAATAATAGCCACTTTAGGTAAATAAGTTTTGATAAATTCTTCACATGTAGAAGTTGAAGAACCATGATGACCAATCTTTAAATAGTCAACATTTAAAGACGGATGATCTGCGATAATTCTTTTTTCAATTTCAATTGGAGCATCACCCATTAATAAAAAGTTCTTATTTTTGAAATTAACATATAAAACTTGAGAACTTGTATTGTTATCATCATTCCACAAAAAAGAATACTGATTTAAATCTTGTATGATTATATCGCCAATTTCAATTTTTAAAAAATGATAATCAATAATTTGGTTAACTTTAAAATTATTAACCAGCTCATCACTTGCTCCGCAATGATCATAGTCGTTATGGCTAATGAAAAGATAATCAATCTGCATTACTTTATTTTTTTTTAAAAAAGGAATCAATGTTTCATTTGCTAAGTCATTATATAAAGAACCACCTGTATCAACTAAAATATTAGTATTCTTATCTTTAAATAAAATAGAATCACCTTGACCAACATTAATAAAATAAACACTTTGAACATATATATTTTGAGTTGGCAAACAAGATAAAAAAATAGTAAAAATCAATGTATATATGCAATAAAAAATTTTTTTGATTCTTCCACTTTCAATGAAATAAAGTATTAATAAAATTGATCCCACTGCAATTATTAAGCAGATTGTATTAAAATCTGATGAATAGAACTTAATATTGATTAAATCAAAAAATTTAACCATTTTTATGATTCCTTGACTACAAATTTTAATAAACCCTGTAATTGGAATAAATATTGATATTATAACCAATATATAGAACATTAAAATATATGGTCCAAGCAAAATTCCAAAAGGAAAGGAAAATATTGAAAAATACTGATTAAAATACAAATTCAAAGTTGTAATATAACAATTAATTAATAATGGAAAAAAGACTTTTTTTCCTCTTTTTAAAATTTTTTTGCTTTCTCCACTTAAATAAAGTAGTAAATATAAAAAGTATGAATAGGCAATATTTTCCTTAGATAATGAAATAGGATATATAATTCCAATTATTAGAAAAACTAATGAAATAATTTCAATTCGGGAAAATTTCTTTTTTAAATAATATCGATTAAGATAATTAATGATCTGAAACAGTATAAAGCGAATTATACAAATTTTATAGTTTGAAAAAGCCATTATTAGAAAAGCTATGATAATAACAATTTTTTCACTACTCTTCTCACTTATTTTAATATTTAATAATTTTCTAACTAAATTAGTAAAAAAATATATATGAAAAGAAGACAAGATTAAATAATAGCCTAAATTATTTTTATACATTAAAGATAAGTATTGATAATCTCCTTTATTAAAAAGTAGAAATCCGATTAAGTCTTTTACTTCGCTATCATATTTGTTTAATAAATTATTAATTATTGGTTTAAAACGAATTGGAAAATATGATATTGATTTAATATTAAAATTTTTAATTTGAAAATAAACTCCATTATTTTCAAGATATTTATTAAAATCAAATTGGTTTTCATAGGTAGTAAAACCATAATTTTCAATATCACCATTTATTTTCAATATATCACCAATTTCAAAGTTATGATTTTTTAAAGAGATATAATATCTACCTGATAATGTATTAAATATTAAATAATTGTCCTTACTAGATATAACCACACCAACATTAAAATAAAATTGATTATATTTTAAATAACATTTATATCCTAAAGAAATAGCAAAAAAAACTATGCATATTAATATTAATTTAAAATTTTTCTTCTTAATCAAAAAAATCAAAAAAATAAAAATAACAAATAAATTTAATATTGATTGATCAAAAAAAGAAAAACCCAAATAAAAGAATATAAAAACATAAAATAAAAACATTATTTCAATGTCAAATAGTCACGGATTTTTTCGTATGTTTTCGTTCCTATTCCAGTAACATTCATTAAATCTTCCAAAGATAAAAATTCACCATTTTCATTTCGATAAGATATAATCCTTTGAGCTAAAGTTTCACTAATTCCATTAATTGAAGTTAATTCACTCACTTCTGCAGTATTAACATTTACTTTTTTTGCATCTGGATCAATTACACAAGATTGTGAGTATCCACTTAACATTGGGACATAAACAAGAGAACGTTCACCAACTATTAAAGTATCATTAATTGCATCAAGATCAGCACTTGATAAATAGCCTCCTGCCAAAGTTACTAAATCCAATATTGTCAAGTTTTCATCAAGAATATAAGTTCCAGGATGTGCAACTTGTCCTTCAATTGTTACTGCTACTTGCCCTTCTACCACAGATGAAAGTGTTGCCGGGTTCTCTGCGGGATTTTTTAGTTTTGGATCAACGGAAATAAATGTCACTATTACAATAACAATACCAACTACCGCGCCAATTACCCATTTGACTATTGTTGCCATATTTTTTCCTCCTAATATATTTATTGTTAAAAAAAGGAAAAAATAAAAAATTGTCATCTATAAATATAGACAACAATTTATTCATAAAATACCTTGAATTATTTTAGTTATTCCGATTCAACTTTAAGAATTTCCACTTCGTATGGGTGAACAACTTTTACTTGAACTTTTTCACCAACTTTGTGATTTAAAATTGATTTAGCTAACATACATTCGTTAGAGATTTTAAGATTTTTAGGATCAGATTCTGTTGATCCAACAATTTGATAACGAGTTGTAGTATTATCACTTAAATCTTTAATAGTGACATAATAACCAATTTTTACAATGTTATTGTTTTTTCCACCAACATCATCAATAACTTTCGCATTTTCAATTTGATGTTGTAATTGAGCAATTCTTCCTTCAACTTCCGCTTGTCTTGTTCTTGCAGCGTCATAGTCGGCATTTTCAGATAAATCACCTTGGGCTCTAGCTTCTTTTAATTGTTCAATAACCTCTGGTAATACAACATCAATCAAATTTCTTAATTCATCATTTAACTTTTTTAAACCTTCTTTAGTAACAATGATTTCTTCATCTTTCATATGCAATATCTCCTTTTTCAAGTCGAAAAACATTATAGCATAAGAAATTAAAAACTCCAACTTAATTCAAAAAAACGATGCAAATTGTTAAGTGACAAAGTTATTGCAACGGAAGAAAGATATTGACAAAAAGACAATTTGATTATTTCCTTTTGATTGAA
>CANQDY010000127.1 GCA_947593895.1 uncultured Bacilli bacterium | reverse complement strand
GTCAAAATTAAGTCATTTAATATGAACATACCTAAAACTACTAATGTAGCATCAACTGCAAATATGATAATTGAACTTTTGACCTTTTTTAAATATTTACAAATACTTAGAGCAACGATATCAATCCCACCTGTTGAACCGCCACCTATAAAAGTTAAGGCACAGCCTGCACCAGTAAAGGCACCTCCAAATATTGCCGCTAAAAGGATAGCAATTTGCTGATTTTCATATCCTTGTAAATTAAAAAATCCATTTAATACATTTTCTTTAACTAAAAAAGAAGAAATATATACTGCAATGGGATAAACGATTGAACTAGTTATGGTTTTTAAAGCAAAACCTTTTCCTAAAACAATTAATCCAATTACAAATAAAAACCATGTAATTATCGTAACGTATAGTTCTTCTGATATCATATCTAAAGGAATTATCGCTTTTAGGATAATTGCTAAACTTGGAATTCCACCAGTAACTAAATTATATGGTAAAATAAAAATTCCAACACCAGCTCCTAAAATTATGGTACCAAAAATAACTAAAGTGAGATTTTTAATCGCAGTTTTTAAGTTAATATTTTTTAATTTTAATTTAGTCATTTTTTACCTCCCACTTCAGATATGCATTGATTATATCATCTAAGTTTCCATTTAAAACACTATCAACATTAGAACTTTCAAAATTAGAACGATGATCTTTTACTAGTTTATAAGGGCATAAAACATAGGAGCGAATTTGTGATCCCCATTCAATGTTTTTTTGCTCACCCTTTAGTTTTGCCATTTCCTCTTTTTTCTTATGCATTTCTAATTGGTATAGACGTGATTTTAGGACATTAAAGGCAATTTCACGATTTTGAATTTGACTTCTTTCATTTTGACATGTAACAACTATTCCAGTTGATAAGTGAGTTATTCTAACTGCAGATTCGGTTTTATTAACATTTTGTCCACCAGCTCCACTTGAACGATAGGTATCAATTTTTATATCTTTTTCATCAATTTGAATATCAATGTTTTCGTTAATTTGAGGAATCACTTCAACACTGGCAAAAGAAGTATGTCTTCTTCCTGAAGCATCAAAAGGAGAAATTCGTACTAAACGATGAACACCATTCTCAGATTTTAAATGTCCATAACTATATTTACCTTTTACTAAGAAAGTTACTGATTTTATTCCAGCATCTGGTGCGACTTGATAATCATATGTAATTACTTTTAAATTGTGAGTTTCACAATATCTAACATACATTTCAAAAAGCATTTGCGCCCAATCTTGTGATTCTGTTCCTCCAGCACCGGGATGGATATCAATAATTGCATTAGATGAATCAAATTCATTAGACAAAAGAACCTCAATTTGAAATTCTTCACAACTTTTTTCAACATCGTTTAGTGAATTTTCTAAACTTTGATATATTTCTTCATCATATTCTTCTTTAATCATTAAATAGATTTGATTAATATCTTTTAACTGAGTATCAATTTTCTCATAAGTATCTAAATATAATTTAATTTGATTATTTTGATTAACAATTTCTAAAGCCTCTTTCTGATTATTCCAAAAAGACGGACTATTAATTGTTTTTTCGTTTTCAAGAACTTTTTCTTTTAAAGAAGCAAGGTCAAAGTGAATCACCTACTTCCTTCATCAGTGATTCTAACTTTACTATTCGATTCTTTAATTCGAAAAGTTCTTTCATATTCTATTCCTCAGTTTTATTTTTATCTTTATTTTTAGCTTCTAAAATTTTTGCTTCTTCTTGCTTTTTTTCTTCTTCTAATTCTTCAGGAGTTTTTAAACGAACTTCAATTTTTAATAAGTTCAAAACAACCTCATTAGAAATTTTAGTAATCATTTCGTTGAACATGTCCCAACCTTCATCAACATATTCTTTTAATGGATCATGCTGGGCATAACCTCTTAAACCAATACCCTCCTTAAGTTTAGCCATTGAATCAATGTGGGTTGTCCAGTTGCGATCAACACATCGCAGCGCAACCATTTTTTCAATTTCATTAGGAACATTGTCGGGCCAAGTTTTTCTTTTTTTGGTATAAACTGCAAAAAGGATATCACCAATTTCATCACTAATTTCATCAATTGGTGCATCATCATATCCCGCACTATCAAAACTACCTTCAGGTAAATATTTAGGCTCAAGATTTTTCTTTAATAATTCGGCGCTTAAATATGCATTATGTGTATCAGTTTTATCAATTGATTGATTGACAATATCTTTACCAGTGTTTTTAAAATATGTGTAAATATTATCGTAAATATCAGGAGCATAGAGAATAGTATCTCTTTGCTTATACATTGTTTCACGTTGTTGTCTTAGAACATCATCATAATCAAGTAAGGATTTACGAGTATCAAAGTTTTGACCCTCAATTTTCTTTTGAGCGGAAGTAATTGCTTTAGTAACCATTTTACTTTCAAGAGGTTGATCGCCCATTTTAGCGAATAAACCTCTTAAATAGTCTGGGGCAAATCTAACTAATAATTCATCGTCGATAGAAACAAAGAATCGGGAATATCCAGGATCACCTTGTCTTCCAGAACGTCCTCTTAATTGGTTATCAATACGTCTTGCTTCATGTCTTTCTGTACCTAATACTGCTAAACCGGCTGGATATTTTACTTTTCCAGTAGGATCAGTAATATCTTTAACACCAGGTCCAAGTTTAATATCAGTACCACGACCAGCCATATTAGTTGCAATAGTAATTGCATTTAATTGACCAGCTTGTTCAATAATATGAGCTTCACGTTCGTGGTTTTTAGCGTTTAATACTTCGTGAGGTAATCCCTCTTTAGTTAATAAGTTATCAACAATTTCTGATGCCTCAACTGATGGGGTACCAACTAAGATTGGTTGACCTAATGCATGTCTTTTTTTAATTTCTTCAAGTAAAGCTTTGTATTTAACTTCTTCACTTCCGTAAACTAAATCAGTATCATCGTAACGGATGACAGGGCGATTAGTTGGAACTGGAGTAACATGCATATTGTAGATTTTTTCAAATTCTTCTTCTTCAGTTTTGGCAGTACCTGTCATTCCTGCAACTTTGTTATAGATTCTAAAAAAGTTTTGGTATGTTATTGTTGCCATAGTGATTGTTTCTTGCTTAATTTTAACATTCTCTTTGGCTTGAATTGCTTGTTGTAAACCATCTGAATACTCTCTACCTTTCATAATACGACCTGTGAATTGATCAATTAAGTGGATTTCTCCATCGGCAACCATATATTCAACATTTCTTTTCATGACAAAGTTGGCCTTTAATGCTTGGTGAATTCTATGAACTAAGTCATTGTATTCTGGAGCGTATAAATTTGATATACCGAATGCTTTTTCACAAGCATCAACACCAGAATCAGTTAAGTTACAAGTTTTAGTTTTGACATCAATAGTAAAGTCACGTTCCTTTTTAAGCGATTTAACAAAACGATCTGCGAATATATAAGTATTAGCGGAAGTTCTTTCGCCACCGGAAATAATTAATGGTGTACGAGATTCATCAATTAAAATTGAGTCGGCCTCATCAACAATAGCAAAGTTTAAACCTCTTAAAACACGCTTATTTACTGATTGAGCCATATTATCTCTTAAATAGTCAAAACCTAACTCAGAATTAGTAGTATAAGTAATATCGGCGTTAAATGCTTCTTGCTTACCA
>CANQDY010000126.1 GCA_947593895.1 uncultured Bacilli bacterium | reverse complement strand
TTTACAACATTTTCCTAAAATGTTTGAGGACAGGTAAGATGACCTGACCCTATGGAGGTAAAAATGAAAGTTTCTCTAGCGGATCGTTTAGGAAATGTAAGAAAAGAAAGAATCGGTTTTTCTGTTCTTCATTTTTTTTCTGGTCCAATTTATTGTATTGCTAATTTAAGATTTTTTACTGCGATTTTTGAAATATTGTATATTTATTATTTAACTCCAATTCCAGGAATGAATTTTATTGCAGATGCAGTTAAAAATTTAACATTTATTCCCGCGCATATCCAGTCAATAATAGTAAGAATTTTAATGCTATTTCGTTTAGGAAGAGGCAATCACTATTATGTATTTGGAATTGCAATTTGTTTCTTACTTCATATCTTCTTTTCTTTTAGAATTCGCACAATTAAAGTTAGAAGAATTATGAAAAAGAAACAACTGTTACCGCTTGAAGAAATCGATGCAAGAAAATTGATTGAACAACATGTTGTAAGTGTTGATATCGTATTAGCGGAAGCGTTCGATTTAAGACAGTCAAATACATATAAATCTGCTGAAGAAAATTGGTATGTTAATAATCAAAATCGATTAAAAAAGAAACCTTCATTTGAAAATCGTTCAACTTTGTCGTTAACTCAAGAAGATCGTTATCGAACTAGAATTGAACAAGTCGAAAATTCGTATAAACTTGGATTAATTTCCAAAAATGAATATGAAAGAAAAATTAAAAATATTAAAGAAAGAAAATAGTTGAGATGTAGTCTCAACTTTTTAAAAAGGAGAAAAAATGGATAGACGAACCTATAACAAGTTAGTGGATGATTTGATTAAGTATTCTGACTCGTATTATAAAGCAAATATTTCTTTAATTTCCGATCAACAATTTGATTTTATGTTGAAGCAAGCAGAGCAAATTGAAAAGGAGCATCCTGATTGGTTGCGACTTGATTCGCCAACTCAAACACCAGGAAGTGATATTGTCAACTTTGATAAAAGTAATGTTCATGATCATCCAATGTTATCGCTTGAAAATACTTATAACGAAGATGATGTTACTAAATGGTATCAAAAGATGGAAGAAGTAACAGGTCCTAATCCTGAAGTTGTTGTCGAATGTAAATTTGATGGCACATCTGCGAGCATTCATTTTTCACATGGAAAAGTTATTAAGGCTTTAACTAGAGGTAGTGGAATTGTTGGAGAAGATATTACCATGAATGTTCTTAGTATGGATGAATTTTATTTTATTAAATCAACTTTTAATGGTGAATGTCGTGGCGAGATGATTATGTCAAAAGATGAATTCAAGAGATTGAATCAAGATAATAAATACGCAAATGCTAGAAATTTAACTTCAGGAACAATTAAGCTTTTAGATGTTGAGGAATTTAAAAAGAGAAATCTTTGGTTTTATGCTTATTGGTTAGAAGATAGTAAGAACTTAAGACATTCTGATGATTTAGAACTACTAAAAAAAATGGGATTTAGAACAGGTAAATACTATCTTTGCCATAGTTTAAAGGAAGTTCTAGATGCTATTGGTGATATTGAAAAAATCAAATCAGAATTACCAATTGAAATTGATGGTGCAGTAATGAAACTTAATGAGAAAAGATATTGGGAGGAACTTGGAAGCACCGCAAAATATCCAAGATACGCTAAAGCTTATAAATATCAACAAGAATCTTGTGAAACCAAAGTTTTAAGTGTTGATTTTCAAGTTGGAAGAAGTGGAAAAATTACTCCAGTTGCTTCACTTGAACCGGTATTTATCGATGGATCAACAATTAGTCGAGCGACTTTAAATAATGTTGAGTTTTTAAAGCAAATTGATGTTCGGGTTGATGATATAGTTTATATTGAAAAAGCCGCGGCAATCATTCCAAAAATCATTGGTGTAAATCTTGAAAAAAGAGATCCTAAATCATTTATGGTAATTCCACCTACTAAATGTCCAGAATGTGGAAGTGAACTTACTAAAAAAGGTGATCGTGTTGATTTATTTTGCCCAAATGATAAGTGTCCAGGAAGAATAATTGATAAAATTTCTTATTACACTCATATTTTAGAAATTGACGGATTTGGTGATGAAGTCATTGAACGATTACATTATTTAGGTTATTTAAATTCAATTTGTGACTTATATACATTAAAAGATAAACGTGAAATTTTAATTTGCTTAGATCGTTTTGGTGAGAAAAGTATTGATAAATTATTAAATAATATTGAAGAAAGTAAATCACTCCCAGCAGAGAAGCTTTTAGCGGCTCTAGGAATTAAAGGAATTGGAGTTAAAATTGCTAAAATTATTATGAAAAAACATCAAACCATTGATGAAATTAGAAACTTATCATTCGATGATTTAGCTCAAATTGATGGAATTGGGGTAATTAAAGCATCTGATGTAAAACATGAATTAGAAAAAGAAGAAACTATTTCTTTAATTGAATCATTAAAACAATTTGGTGTAAATATGGTAGCAACAAAAAATGAAACATATGAAAATTCCTCAATTAAAGATAAGTCATTCTGTATCACAGGAGCGTTATCTATGTCAAGAAAGGATTATGAATTATTAATTGAAAAAAATGGTGGGAAAAATGTTTCAGGTGTTACTTCAAAAACTTCTTACTTAGTTACTAATGATAAAACATCAGGGAGTAATAAAAATAAAAAAGCCCAAGAATTGGGCATTGCAATCATAGATGAAAATGAACTAAGAAAGATGTTAAATTTAGATTAATTCTTAATTTTATCTTTCTTTTTTTTACGAACCGGCACTTCAATTGAAGTTGTCGAATTAGGAACTTCCTCATAATAATCCTTCTCAATTATCTTTATTAACTCTTCAACTTCTTGGTCCATTACTGGATCAAGGAATGCTTGTTTAGAATAGATATGATAGGTTTCTTGACCGACTGTTGAAATAATTAATAAACAGATTTTTTTAATGATAAAGTTAATGGATGGATTAATTATTCCGCGTTTAATCCACATTGCGGGATTTATTATATTAATTATAGAGAAGAATTTGCTAGAAAAATTTGATACATTTTTAGTGGTTTTGATAACTGGATTATTATCAATTGATTTTTTCATATTTAGAATTTCTAAAACCTTACTGACTCTCATTTTTTTTAGAGATTTTAATCCAACTTTATTTAATAAATTTTCTAGTTTATCAACCAGATATTCATCAAGCAATATCATTTCTTTAAAAGTTAGTTCAGATAAAGGATGATTACTATTTGGATAGTAAAGACTAGCAATATCGTTCATAAGGTTAAAACATATTTCTCTTAATGTATCAAAATTTATTTGACCTTTTTCTTTCTTTGTTTTTAAGAATGTGATTTGAGCTTGCTTAATTTCTAAATTAATTTGATCAGTAGTAATGTTGTTATTGATGTCGTGCAAATTAACTTCTTGTTTTCTTAAAGTCAAAAGAATATATAGGAAATAAAATAGAATTGTCAATAAAACACCAGAAACAATCCCACTTAAAAGGGCGATTATAGTTGCTAAATTAAAATTAAATTCAAATTTAAATAGAAACATTTTTTCTTCCTCTAGGTAATTTTACCATAAATATTATTTATTTTTAATTTTTATCTAAAAATTAATTAAAATTGTTAATTTACAAAGTAAAATCAGTTTCTATTCACAATATCAATATTTTTTACTGAAAATAAGATTAT
>CANQDY010000125.1 GCA_947593895.1 uncultured Bacilli bacterium | reverse complement strand
CAGGAATATGAAATACTTCCTTCGTATTCTTGTTTAACAACCAATCTTGATAAACTATAAACTTCATAATTATGATCTTTAATACTGATTACTAAATTTACTGAAGCAACTTTCTTAATTGAGTTTTTGATATTCTTATTGTATGAACTAAGTTTGTCACCATTACAGGAAGAAAGTGATAAGCCAATTAATACTAATGGAAAAATTAATTTTTTATTTTTCATCTTAATTTCCTCCTATAATGAGATTCTCTTTTTAAGCATGACATATCCTAAAATTGATGTCAACATTCCGACTGTGGCAATAACTAAGCCCGCATAATTATATGAACCTTGAGAAATCTTATTTGCGTCATCAATTTCTTCATCTAATGTCTTTAAGTAATCTTGATAAGCATTATTAATTGCATCATATTTAGTTAAATCAAGAAGATTACGATCAACTTTACTAATTTTATCAAGTTCCTTAGAAATTTTTTCCATTTGAGAAAGAATCTCAATTGTAAATGTATTTGGTAATTGATCAACTTCAACTTGAATTGAAGCTAAAGTTTCATTATTTTTAACCTTTAGTATTCTTAATGTGTTATATGCATCTTTGACTGATGTTTTCATTTTTTCTGCTTCTTCATAAGTAAATCTCACAGTTGTTAAATCTTGTTTTAAACGATTTAATAAAGCATAAGCATTGGAGATTAATGCATCATCTTTTAAAGAAATTGTTTCTAATTTACTTATTTGATTATATGCATCAACAAATGCGATAGTAACATCATCACGAGCAATGTAGTTACTTCTACTTGCGTTTTCTACTTTTCCAAAATATACTTCGTAGATAATTGAATCGTAACCCTTAACATCTTCGTTATTAGGTAGAATCATTTTAATTGCTTTGTTTTTTCCAACATAATTAATAAATTGTGCATAGTAAACTTCTTGTCCGAACAAATCAAAATATGGATGTAATAATTCATAACCCGGATCAGTTTCTTCAAGAACTGTATTTCCAGAATATGATGATTCAAGTACTGGGGCAACAAAGGATTTAAATTCAACACTTTTTAATGAATTACATTGATAGAAAGCAAAATTAGCAATTGAATATAATGAATCTGGAATAACAATTTCTTGTAAATAAACATTGCTATTACCCGCATACATTTCAATGCGATAAGTACCATCAAGAATTTCAAGTTTTGAATTAGTTTTACCTCCTGGATAAGAATTTAATTGTAATTTCCCATTTGGCATATAGTTATAAATAATTCCATTATCAATTAAAAGATAATCATTAGCCTTTCCATTATTTTTTATAGATTTATTATCATCAATATAATTAAATTCTTTAATTGATGAACAACCATTAAATGCTCCAAAAGAAATATTTGTTATTACATTTGATAAAACAACTGTTTTTAATTGTTGATTTGAATTAAAAGCTCCTTCTCCAATAGTTTCAACTTTTGGAGCAATAAAATCAGTAAAATAGTTTGCTTGGAATGCATATTTTCCAATAGTAACTAAATTATTTGTTGATCCAATATTAGTTAATCGTGAATTACAGAAAGCATATGGTTTAATCACAATTGCATTTTTTAATGAAGCATTAAGTGCTGGTCCATCTTCAACGATTGTAGATACGGCAAATGAATATTCGCCAAATACAGAAACATTTTCAGTATTAATATTTGTTAAATATGAACACCCATAGAAACCATAATCGCCAATTTCTACAACAGATTGAGGTAATGTAACTCTAGTTAAACCTGAACAAAAACTAAATGCAAAATCACTAATTTTAGTTACTCCTTCAGGAATAGTAATTGTAGTAAGATTACGACATCCTAAAAACGCACCATCTTTAATTTCTACTAAAGAAGCTGGAAATTCAATCTTAACAACATTAGGGGCTTCACCAGTTTCAGTTACACGTCCAAATGCACTTTCACCAATTGAAATAGCATTAGGAATATTAATAACATTTAATGAAGAACAATCACCAAATGCATAATCACCAATGTATTTTACATTAGTTAAATTAGCAGTTTGAAGACTTAGACAACCATAAAAAGCTTCATCACCTAAAGTATCGGTAGTTTTTGATAAATCAATATTTTTTAATAAAATATCATTTGCAAAAGCACTTTGATTAATTTGAATATTACCTTCCATTGGCATGTTAACGGTAACTAATTTTTCACATTTTTGGAAGGAACCAAATCCAACAACACTATTTTTACCTAATGTTACACTGATTAATGAAGATCCATAGAAAGCTCCTTCATCAATATTAGTTTCATCACCTAATACAACATTTGTCAAACCAGAATTTGCAAAACTATATTGACCTATGTTTTTAATTTTATCTAAATTAATTACTTCTGTAAGTCCTTTAGCATAATTAAATGCGTGACTTTTAATTGACATTCCATCTATAAATGTAACACTTTTAATGGTACTGCAATTTGTAAAAGCAAAATTTTCAATAACTGTTCCTGGATTTGTAAAGATAATATTAGTCAAGTTTAAATTTCCAGAAAATGCCGCATTACCAATAACTTTAAATGATAATTCTAAGTTTACATCATATTGATAATCAATACATGCAAGAATTAAAGTATTTCCATCTTTTGAAACAAGATAAGGCGATCCATCAGTATAAGAATAAGTTGATGAATTACTATCAACAACAAAATTTTTTAATTTTGTATCTTCAAATAAACCACCACCTGCAGAGATTATATAAGAATTAGCTTGAAATTTAATTGTTTCTAAGTTTTTACAACTCATAAACATATAGTTACCTAATTCAGTTGAACAATCTGGTAAAGTAAATTCAACTAAACTTGGACAATTATAGAAAACTTCATCTTCAAACCAATCAACGCTCTTTTTAAATTCAATACTAACTAATTTTTCACATCCAGAGAAAGCTCCTTCTCCTACTGAAATTAAATCTTCATTAACAACAACATTTTCTAATTTAGCACAATTTGCAAAGCAAAATTCTGGAATTCTATTGACGCTGAGATCTAAAGAAGTTAATCCAGTATTAACGAACATTGCATAAGATAACTTTGTATCTTTGCTACTAATTAATTTTGTTAAACCAGTACAATCCTTGAAGGCTTCTTTTCCTGTATTTCTTAATTTTGTTAAGTCAACAGAAGTTAACGAAATACATTTTTCAAACGCTTTTTCTCCAATTGCATAAATGTTGTCAAACTTAACATTATTAAGATTTTTACAATTATAGAATGCCTTTGCACCGACAACATTGACATTTTCAAGATTGATACTCTCTAATTTTTGATCATTGTAGAAAGCAAACTCTCTAATAAACTTACATGATTTTGGTAAAGTTACACTCTCTAAATCATTACAATTATAAAATGCATATTTATATATATATTCCACACCTTCTGGTACAACCACACTTCTTATTGTGTCATTTGAAGCAGGAATTTTGTTTTTATCATAATCAGTTTCATCAATAATGATATCTCGATCAATATCATATAGACAAAAAGCAAATGAGCCAATGTAAAGAATTCCTTCATCATCTGGAATAACTACATCTCCACCTAAACCTTTATATGCAACTAAAGTTCTATCTTCAATAATAAATTCACTTTTAACTTCAACTTTAGCACTTGCCATAATATTTGACTCGACACCATCAACCTTAATATTTAATTTAATCGATGCATTTC
>CANQDY010000124.1 GCA_947593895.1 uncultured Bacilli bacterium | reverse complement strand
ATGTTCTTAATTTGCTTATTAGATTTTCAATTTCATTAATAATTTTAACTTGTTGCTCTTTAGTTAAATCTATGTAGACATCCATAGTAACAGAATTAAACTTTTGCCTCTAAATATTTTCCAATATCTTCAAATGGAATACCTTTAGCGTATAAATATGTTGCTATTCCATGTCTTAATCCATGAGGAGTAATATGAGGAAGATTATAAGACTGTTCTATTGATTTTAAATATATCCTTATAGAATTCTCAGAAATAGCAACATTCTTTTTCTTTCTAGAAAAAAATAGACGATTTTCTTTTTTTAAATTATTATCCTGAATGAACTGATTTAATATTTCTAAATATTTATCAGATAAATAATATTTCCTAATTGAAGAAGTTGATTTTGGAATTAAATCAACTGATTTACTTAAACCAACTTTACAAGTAGTGACTTTATATATATAAAGTATATTATGATCTAAATCAAAAGAATTTAATTCCAAACCTCTTATTTCTGAAATCCTAAGGCCAAATATATAAGTAGTTAATAAATAAAATTTAAAGTAATTATTTGAAGCAAAATAGTACTTTTTAAATAACTCTACATCAACTGGCTTATTAACTGGATCTGTTTCAATTACTTTAGGAGTGTAATCTTTAAACAATTGAAGTCTTTTAGCGTACTTGATTCTTATGTCGAAATAAGTATCAAGATAATTAAACATATCTTGAAGTAATTTGATAATTCTATTTTTGGTTCGCAAATTTGTTTTTGAAAGCGTACTTCTAAATTTGTTAAAATCTTGTTGACATAAATCTTTAACATCAACACCAGGATTAAATGATGGACTAATATGTTTTTCAACTCTTTGAACTAAATTATAATATGATGTTGGTTTAAGATTATTTTTTCTATATGCATAATATTTTTTCTTTAGATAATCAAAAGTTATTACTATTTCCTTTTTCTTTTTATAACTAGGAATACATTCATTTCTAAATGAAAGTTCATCATTTAAAGCGTCTCGTTTGGTTTCATAACCCTGTCTTGTGTATTGTTTAGAATTTATATTGATTCTTATAAACCATAGTCCACTTTTTTTATCTTTGTATACAGGCATTTTCGCTTTCCTTTCCTCTATATTACTTTTGTTACGCATAGAAGACTTTTTTAAAATCTTTCGTGTTTCTTCTTTCTTATAGTAAATAAACTTTTTATTTTCATAATAAAATATCTTCCTTACACTTATTTTCTATCGTTAAATACGGATATTTTCATTTCTTCATTTTTAAATATTGATTTAATATGCCCGAGATCCTCATAGTTAAATAGAATAAATGTTTTTTCCAAATTTGGTATTTCAACCAAAATAAAATTTTCAACAGCATAATTTAATATTTGACCATTAATCAAGTAATAATACCTATTTGATTTTTTAAAATTTACTATTTTATAAATCTTAAAAATTATAGTGGAATAGTTATCTTTAATTTTTTTCAAAAGTCGTTTTGCGCAATAATCTTCGATTATATACTGATAATCTTCACTTTCGGCTCGATATGTGACAAAAGTTTCACTTCTTCTTATTCTTTTTAAACTACCATTAAAAATCCCATAATGCCAATCTAGGTTATTATTTATTTCTACATTATTCATAATCGTTGCCTCACTTAAAAATTTTCAATATACCAGATATAAAAGATTCAATTTGCTCTTTTGATAATTCATTAAAACTCTTTTTGAAATAGTCCTTTAAAATTTTTAAAAATTCATTTAGGTCCTTGCGTTCTTCGTACTTTTCAATTTGCGATTTTAAATCATTTAAATGATTAGTCTCCGCATCAATATTTCCAATTTGCATGATGTTATTTTCGTTTTTACTTCCTTCGATTTTTTCAGTTTCTAATTCTTTTTTAATTTCTTCAATATCATCCACGTTTAATGGTTGGAGATTGTTTTTTCGTCTTTCAAAATTTATTAATTCAATATCTTTTGCTTTTAAATTATTGACACCCTTATCACATATCATCGTTACAAATAACTTAAATGCTTCTGGATCCATCGAGTATCTAATCGATGTTAAAAACTGACTAAGATTACTATTGGTATACTGTTTCTTTTTTTGAATTAAAGTTGTATCATCTTCAAGATGGACAAATTTTAATTTTTCTGTGTCTTCAAAGAGTGATTGCCAAAATGAATTAGTGGGCCAACCTTTTCTAATTTTTCTTTCAACCCATTCCATTGGATCATAAAATTTTGGTTTATCCTTGATTTGAAGATAATATTTTAACAATCCAACACAGTATGAAGTTTTATCGCTCCAATTTTTTATAAGGCCTGCAATAAATGCATTCGCTCTTTCTTTCTTAAATCGAATTTCAATTCTTACCCATGATTTATAATCACAAGATTTTCCTTGTTGTAATTGTTCGATTTTTTTATTGTATATGCAAATATTAATTAATGATTGCTCGCTACCAATAGTAAATGTTTGTTCATCATAAGTATTTGTTCTATCATCAAATACCATTTTATTTCTAATAGATCCGATTGGTGATGAAAAACTTCTTTCAAGACAAATTTTTTTATAAAACCATATAAATGAATGTTCTTCTGGTACATCGAATAAATCAAAAGCTATATCTATACGGCTAAAGCTACCTTTTATGTTAATCACTTTTTCTAAAAGTTCTTTCCAAAGATCATCAATTTCCATATCACCAGTTTTAAATCGATATCTACGCTCTAAATCTCGGCAACACGCTCCCGTCATTTCGATATTTCCAATATCTAAGTCATTAGCGACTAAGTAGTAACTTAATCTTGTACTCGGTTTTTTTTCTCCTACATACTCAACTGGTACTATCCATTTATATGCAAACTCAAATCCATTGGATGAAAATGTGTCTTCTGCAGTATCTATTGTTAGATACAATGAATTTAATACGTTTAATAACTTGTAATATTGAGGATCGTTAGCATTCAACGCCTCTAAAGGATATCGAAATTCAAATGGAAAAGAGAATGTTAAATAATCTATGCTATACGAAGTCTTGAAACTATTATTTTCTGCCACTAGCGAGGGTATTACCCTACCCTCGCTTTGAAAATTCTCATTTTGTGTTTTTGAAAATTTATCGCTCATAATTTCACCAGACTTTCTACTTAAGATCATCGTACATTGCACGTTGCTCTTTATTTTTAAATACTTCTTTTTCTTTTTTTATATCAACTTTCTCGAGAATCTTCTTTGCTTTATATTCTTTCTCAAGTGCCGTATAGCACTCTTTTGCTACTTCTAAATCAATATCTTTCTTATTTGATAAGTTCTCAAGAAACTCATCGATAAACTTAAATTCGTGTGTTTCATAACACCCGAAGATCCAAGATAATGGAAAAGTTAATTTAACTTCACTTGCTTCTGATTCGCAATTCTCTGGAAGTTTTCCTACATCCTCTAATTGTGAATAAATAAATACATGATATTGAATGAATGAAGAAGCAAATAGTTTTTTTCGTGCTTGAAATAATTTTCTTAATTTAGTCTTTTTAAGACTAGGAACATCATTTAAATCTTTACTATCGATCTTTTCCTTTAAAGCGTCATACTGCCGCTTTAAAATTTTATCCTTAGTTCTAAGTTGACCGACTATTTCATAGCCGTTCACATGAATAAAAGTCGTTGATAACTCTCTAATTATCTTTGATTGCCTTTGCGTACTTTGTGCACTC
>CANQDY010000123.1 GCA_947593895.1 uncultured Bacilli bacterium | reverse complement strand
TGATACGATCACAAAGTCACAAATTAGAACTGATATTCCACATTTTGCAACTGGTGATACAGTAAAAGTTAATGTCAGAATTATTGAAAATGGCAAAGCAAGAATCCAAGTATTCCAAGGTGTTGTCATTGCACGTCGCGGCTCAGGAGTAAGCGAAACATTTATTGTAAGAAAAATGTCATCTGGTATAGGTGTAGAAAGAACTTTCCCAGTAAACTCCCCAGTTATTTCTTCTTTAGAAGTTGTAAAACATGGTAAAGTAAGAAGAAAGAAAATTTATTTCATTCGTAAAAGATCTGGTAAATCCGCACGTCTTAAAGAAGTATTATAATTATGATATTACAAGAGCCTCTCAGTTTATGGGAGGCTTTTTCATTGTTATTAATACATTTTGAATGTATAATATTAAATAAAGGAGACCATTATGAAGATTTTAAAAAAAACATTATTAGTTATTGTTTTTGTCCTAAATTTCTTTGTTGCATCATCACTAATATACTTTAATATATGTTGCGAAAAAGTAGTAATTAATGGTTCTTCAATGGAAAAAACACTAATTCATGGGCAACTTGGAGTTTATGTTAAAAATGGCTCATTAATTAATAAATTAGAACGTAATGATATTATCGTATTTAATTATCATGAAACTGAGAATAGTGAAACTAAGTTTGTAAAAAGAATAATTGGAAAACCTAACGAACACATTGAAATTAAATTAAATAGTAAGATTTATATTAATGGAAAGGAAATTGAACAAAATTATTTGGATGAATCAAATTTTGGAAAGACTTTTCAAGCAGAAAATATAACTCGAATGGATGTAACATTAGGTGATGATGAATATTATGTTATGGGTGATAATCGCTTAAAAAGTTATGATTCTCGTTTCTTTGGTCCAATTAAAAAGAAAGATATTGTTGGTAAAGTAGTTTTAACTTATGGAACATATGGAAGTTATAGTGCTGAAACTGGAAAAGGAGAAGGTAAGAAAGTTTTTCCATTTTTTCCAATTCTTTTTTATTAATTCATAATTAACCTTTGATATAAAATTTATTTATAAATACAATAGATTATTAATAGAATTTCCGGTTAATGAGTAATGCATAAATTGATTTTATATATGATAAATGTTATTATCTAAGATAACGAGGTGATAATATGCACGATAAGATATTAGATGTAGTTATTGCTAGTAATAATCAACATAAAATTAATGAATATCGCCAAATTCTTAAAGATTTTGATTTTAATGTTATTTCATTAAAAGAAGCTAATATTACTTGTAATCCTAATGAGTATGGGAAAACTTTTATGGATAATTCTTTAATTAAAGCAAAAGAATGCCAAAAGAAAACTAATAAAATCATTTTAGCGGATGATTCCGGATTAATTGTTGATTCTTTACCAGATATCCTTGGAGTTCATACTTCAAGATTTTTAGGTGAGGAAACTCCTTATCCAGTCAAATGGATGGAACTAATTAAGCGCTTGAAAGGAAAGGATAGAAGTGCAAGATTTGTATGCTGTATTACTATTTTGAATTTAGAAAAGGAACCATTAGTATTTATTGGAGAATGTCCGGGACAGATAGCATTTAAGCCAGAAGGAAATTCAGGTTTTGGATATGATCCAATCTTCATTCCAGAGGAATATAAACAAACATTCGCCTCATTAGGAGAGGATATAAAAAATCATATTTCACATCGTAGTAAGGCAATTAGTAAAATGATTAAGTACCTTGAAAAAACAAAATAAGAAAGGAGCGAAAATATGAGAATAATGTTAACTAATGATGATGGCTATCAATCTGATGGACTATTAAGATTACGTGATGAATTAAAAAAGTATGGCGAAGTTTTTGTTGTTGCTCCTTTTGATACTCAATCCGCAAAATCATGTGCATTAACAATTAAAAATCCTCTTGAGGTTGATAAGTTTGATGATCATACTTATATTGTTAATGGAACCCCGGCGGATTGTGTTATTTTTGGAATTTCCCATATTAAAAAAATTGATTTAGTTGTGTCAGGATGTAACAACTTACCAAATCTTGGTGTTGATACAATCTATTCTGGTACTTGTGCTGCATGCACTCAAGCTTTAATTGCTGGATATAAAGCAATCGCTTTTTCTTGTGCTGGAGAAGAATACTTTTCTCAAATTAATAAATTTACTAAGAAAGTTATGGATTATGTTTTAAAAAATCAATTGTTATCACTTGATTATTTTATAAATGTTAATTTTCCTCAAGGAAAATATCGCGAAGATAACGGAATTTTATTAACTAAACTATATTATCAACGGATAAAATATTCAGTTGGAAGTTACAAAAATCAATTATTTGATTCTTTAAGAAAAATGGATTGGAAGATTAAAGATACTAGTTATGATGTTGGCGCTTTTAATCAAGGGTATATTTCATTAACTCCATTAGCAACTAGTAATTTTAATTTAGAGATATTTAGAGATATTGAAAGAAAGCTAAAATAGTATGCAACAAAAAGGAGTTCATTGGTTTCCTGGACATATGCAAAAAGCAATGCGTCAAATTAAGGAAAAAGTCGATTTAATTGATGTAGTTGTTGAAGTTGTTGATGCAAGATGTCCAATTTCAAGTAAAAATAAGTACCTTGAAGATTTAACTAATAATAAACCAAGAGTTATTGTTTTTTCTAAAAAAGATTTATCTTCTTTACAAGAATTAAAACCTTTTATTTCTTATTATAAAAATAAAGGCTATTATTGTGTCATTTGTAATTTAAATAATTCCGGAGATATTAATTTAATAAAAAAAGCGATTTGTGAAAAGGGAAAAGTTATAACTGAAAAATATATTAGAAGAAGGATGAAACCTCAACCAATCAGAGCGATGATAATTGGTATTCCAAATGTTGGAAAATCAACATTGATTAATCGCTTGACTAAGTCTTCATCAACTTCTGTTGCGAATACACCAGGTCATACTAAGAGTCAACAATGGATTAAAGTTGACAATTTGTTAGAATTATTAGATACACCAGGTATATTACCACCAGTATATGATAATAAAATTTCTGCGATTCACTTAGCTTTAATTGGCTCGATGAAAATTGAAAATATACCTGAATTCCTTTTAGCGGAATATTTAGCGACAATTTTAATTAGAGATTATCCAAATAACCTAAAAGAAAGATTTGATTTAGAAGAGACAGATTTAATTTATCCGAGTAGTGTATTTTTAGGAATTGCAAGAAAAAGAGGTCTTTTAATTAAGCAAGGAGAATATGACATTAATAAAGCAGAATTACTATTATTAAAAGAATTTAAAGAGGGACTAATTGTAAGATTGGTTTTGGATAAATATGTTGAATTATGAGCAAAAATTATTTAAAAAAGGGTATTCTTTAATTGTTGGCTGCGATGAAGCTGGAAGAGGCCCTTTATGTGGACCTGTTGTATGTGCTGCATGCATTTTACCTCCGGATTATAAAAATGAATTGATAAACGATTCAAAAAAATTAAGCGAAAAGAAAAGAGAACTATTATTTGAAGAAATTAAGAAAGTTGCTCTTTATTATCAAGTAGTATCGATTGAACCCGAGGAAATTGATTGTATTAATATTTACGAAGCCTCCAGAAAGGGGATGACTGAAGCAATCTTAAAATGTGGATGTAGACCGGACTATATTTTGACTGATTGCATGCCTCTTTTTGGATTTGATAATATCCCTCAAGAAAATTTAGTTAAGGGTGATGCTAAAGCAATGTGTATTGCTGCGGCAAGTATACTTGCAAAAGTAACCAGGGA
>CANQDY010000122.1 GCA_947593895.1 uncultured Bacilli bacterium | reverse complement strand
CAATATTTTTTACTGAAAATAAGATTATGAAAGTGATTAAAACTTTTTTCCGGATTTTTCTCTGTAAATTATAAAATTACCTTATATAAAGAGTTTACTTTGTCATTTAACAATTTTTAAAAAGGATTATCCTATTTAAGAAATGCTCCTATTTTAATTTCTAAAATTATTGTTAAATATGATTTAACTTTAAAAATAAATTTTAACAAGAAGAAAGATAAGCACTACAATAATTGCATCAATAATGTTGCTAAAAAACTTGTCAGAATTCTTCAGCATTTATTAAAGCAGAGAGATTACTATTCAGTTCTATAAACGACTAATAACCATATAATTGTTTAAAAAATCATGAGTATTTTAAAATCTTATTTTCCTATACTATTTTGTTTATTATCCATAATGCCTAAATACTTTATTAATTATCAAAATTTATTTTTTGATTTTTTAATTGAATATTTAATAGTTAAAGTAACTATTTTTATACATCTTGCATTTCTTGTGTTGAATTTAATTGTATAATTAACAAAATTAATTAAAATCAGAAGATTATCATTCTTTTAATCTCAAATTATGATAAAATTAACAAGGATTGGAAGGTTTATGCATATGAAAGCAAGTAAAATGTTAATTTCAACTTTAAAAGAAACTCCAAATGAGGCAATGATATCTAGCCACATTTTATTATTACGTGCTGGAATGATTAGAAAACTTGTAGCGGGTGTATATAATTATTTGCCATTAGGTTTAAGAACATTAAGAAAAATTGAAAATATTATTCGTGAAGAAATGGATAAAAGCGGGGCACTTGAAATTCTTTCTAGTGCAATGCAACCAAAAGAACTTTGGGAAGAATCAGGACGTTGGTCGAAATATGGACCAGAATTAATTCGTTTTAAAGACCGTCATGATCGTGAATTTTGTCTTGGACCAACGCATGAAGAAATATTTACTGATTTAGTAAGAAATCAAATTAAATCAAAAAAGAATTTACCTATTAATATTTATCAAATTCAAACTAAGTATCGTGATGAATTTCGTCCTCGATTTGGATTAATGCGTGGGAGAGAATTTATTATGAAAGATGCATATTCTTTTGATACTTCTTTTGAAGGATTAGAAGAATCATATCAAAATATGTATAAAACCTATTGTTCAATATTTGATCGTTTAAAAGTTAATTATCGGATTGTTTTAGCGGACACTGGTGCGATAGGCGGAAGTGTTTCACATCAATTTATGGCTATGAGCGATGTTGGTGAATCAGATATTATTTATTGTTTGTGCGGTTATGCTGCTGATCAAGAAAAAGCAGAGTCTAAACCATTTGTTTTTGAAAGTTTAGATGATGAAAAAGAGGTATTGGAAGTTGAGACTATCAATCAAAAAACAATTGAAGAAATTAGTTCATTTTTAAAAGTTAAACCATGTCAGGTAGCTAAATCGTTAGTTTATCGTGATTTGGCTCATAATGAATTAGTTTTGGTTGTGGTAAGAGGCGATAAAGAGGTTAATGAAATAAAAGTAGTTAACGAATTAAATATTGCTGAACACGAATTGGTTTTAGCTAGTGAACAAGATATATATTCACTTTCTTCTTGTGAAGGATTTGTTGGTCCGGTTGGAATAAAAAATATTAAAATACTTGTTGATGAAGAAGTTTCATTAATGAAGAATTTTGTTGTCGGTGCAAATAAGAAAGATTACCATTTGATTAATGTTAATTATGGTAGAGATTTTACTGGTAAAGTTGGTCAATTTAGAAAATCATGTGAAGGTGATATTTGTCCAGTTTGTGGTAAACCAATGAAAATGGAACGCGGTATCGAAGTTGGACAAATATTTAAGCTTGGAACTAAATATTCTTTACCAATGAATTGTACATATCAGGGCGATGATGGTAAGGTTTATCCAATGGTAATGGGTTGCTATGGTATTGGTGTTACAAGAACCATGAGTGCGATTATTGAACAAAATCATGATGACAATGGTATTATTTGGCCATTAAATGTTGCTCCTTACCATATAGTTATCATTCCGGTAAATTATCAAGATGATGCAATGTGTTCTCTTGCAAATGCAATTTATAATGAACTTGAGGATAGTCATGTTGAAACGATTTTGGATGATCGTAATTCTAAAGCTGGTTTTAAATTTAAGGATTGGGACTTAATTGGTATTCCATATCAAATTGTTGTCGGTAAAAGAGCAAATGAAAATATTGTGGAATTTAAAGATAGAAGGACCTTAATCAAAGAAGAAATGTCATATCAAGATGCAATAAAAAAGATTAAGGATTTAGTATCAAATATCAAATAACGACAAATTTCTTATTTTTGATAGATGATAATATTGTTATGAAAAGACTAATCTTTATTAACGATCATTACCAAATGAATAAAAAAGAATTAAATAAGTTCATATATTGTCTAAAAGAGGATGAGTTATTAGAAAAACATCTCCCATATTTAACTAAGAAAGTAATGATAGATGAACTTTTATCATGTTTAAAAGACAATAAAAATGTTTTCAGACAGCAAAATATTATAAATTATAAAAATAAATTTACCGGTGAAGTGACAAGAATAGTATTTTCATTTAATGATATTTTCTTTGAATCTAATGTAAATGAATCATCTTTAGAAAAATATTTTTATCGCTTGTGCGATAACTTTATTTTTCTTAATATAAATAATTAACAATTTTTAATAATAAAAAGTAGGCTTGAAAAAAATAGAGTTATTACTTAAGATATTATTATGAAGGTGTTAAAAAATGATATTATTATTAGACTTAGGAAATACTAATCTTTATGTTGGTGTTTGTGAAAATAATCAAATCATCACGGAGTTTAGAAAGCATACTGATTTGAATCGTTCTAGTGATGAATATTTGGAAGTACTACAATCGTTTTTTTTAACTCACAAATTAATCGCAAATGATTTTAATGGAGCAATTGTTTCAAGTGTTATTCCATCATTAACATTAACCATTAAAACTGCGGTAGAGAAGTTAATTAAGCACGAATGTCTAGTTGTAAATAGAAAAGTTAAAACAGGATTAAATATTAAAATCGATAATCCAAGTGAACTTGGCACTGATTTAGTTACTGATTGTGTTGGTGCCTTAACTAAATATCAAGCACCATTAATTATTGCAGATCTAGGAACTGCGAATAAAATTCTTGTTGTTGATAAAAATGGCTCTTTTGTTGGTTGCACCATCAGTGTTGGAGTAAAAATTGGAGTTAAATCGTTGACAATTAATACCGCTCAACTAATGGATGTTTCTTTAGTTCCACCAAATAAAGTTATCGGCAAGAACTCTCCTGATTCATTAAATTCTGGAGCGACATATGGAACATGTTGCATGATTGAAGGAATGGCAAATAGAATCGAAGCTGAACTTGGCTATCCTTGTACTAGAATTTTAACTGGTGGCAATTCTTATCTTATTAAAGATATTATTGATAAAAGTTTTATTCATGAACCAAAGTTAATTCTTGAAGGACTTAAATGTATTTATTATAAGAATAAATAAAAACCTCTGCGTCAATCTTCTTTGCAGAGGTTTCTTAATAATTAGTTATTTTTTTCGCTTATATCTAGATTAAATCTTTTATCAAGAATTTTTACTAAATAAATTAAAGTTGGGGATAGAACTGCACACATTATAAATTCAATTAAGAAATTGATTGTTAGAGTCAATTTAATTAAGGTACCAATTTCGTTTCCATAAACTGATAGAAAGAAAATCATCGAACCAATTAGGAATAATCCAGTATTAACAATTGGAACTATTAAAGATGCGGAAACAATTCCACCAGGTATTGACCATTTTTTAATTAACTTGAACA
>CANQDY010000121.1 GCA_947593895.1 uncultured Bacilli bacterium | reverse complement strand
ATACGTCAAGAAATTGATTTTACTAGCGAGTATTATGTTTCTGAATTAGTTTTAATCGTAAAAAAGGATAGTAAATTAGCTTCTGCAACTTCTTTAGAAGATTTTAGAGGCACAAAAATTGTTTCTCAGGTATCAACTGTTACTGACGATGTAATTGAAACTTGGAAGAATGAATATAATGTTACTCATTTAAATCCACTTGATACTTTCGCCACTTGCGCTATAGCGGTGCAAAATGGTTCTGCTGATGCGATGACTGCCGAACTACCAGTTGCTAATTCAATTGTAAATGGAAGTAAATAATTATGTCATCCTGGGATAAAATTGTAAAATTACTCGAGGATTATTATCAAACATTTCTTAATGGTGTTATCTCAACTTTACTTTTAGCAATTGTTGGTACTGGTATTGGTTTATTAATTGGAATTATTGTTGCACTAGGAAGAAACATCAAAATTAAAGAAACTGATCGTTTTATAATTAAAATTTTGAAACGAGTTACTAAAGTGTTAGCCTCAATTTATGTTAACTTTTTTCGTGGAACTCCTATGATGGTTCAAGCAATGATTATTTTCTTTGGCTCAAGTTTATTTGGAATTAACTGGACTAACATGGGCTCTTGGTGGATATTTAATGGTTATATGTATTGTGGTTTATTTGTAATTACGATTAATACTGGAGCTTATATGTCAGAAATAATCCGTTCAGGATTAAATGGTATTGATAAAGGTCAAGAAGAGGCAAGTCGCTCACTTGGAATGTCATATTGGAAAACAATGTTTTTAGTAATTATGCCACAGGCTTTAAGAAATACCTTGCCAACAATTTTGAATGAATATATTGTTAATGTTAAAGATTCTAGTGTTTTGAATGTAATTGGATTAACTGAGTTATACGCTAGTGTATCGATTGCTACAAATAAAAACTATTTTAAAGTTGAAGGTTATATTATTATTGCTATAATCTATTTGGTTTTAACTTTACTTGCAACTTTACTTGTAAATATTATTCAAAGAAAGTTAGATGGTAAAAAGATATTTATCAATCCTTTTAAACATACAAAGGAGGTAATTTCTTATGAATAAACTTATTCTTTCAATTAGAAATTTAAAGAAATACTTTGATAATAATGTCGTTCTTGACGGAATTTCGCTTGATGTAAATAAGGGTGATGTAATATCAATTATTGGTTCATCCGGAAGTGGTAAATCAACATTTTTAAGATGTATTAATCGCTTAGAAGATTCTAATGATGGTGAAATATATTATTACGATGATAAAAAATCATATCGTATTGATAATAGTGCATACTATCAAAAGAAAAAAATTAAATCTGATACGAGGAAAAGAATTAAAACTTTAAAGATAAAAAAGGCATCTAAAGAAGAAATCTTTAAGGTGAAAAAAGAAGGATTAAATCAATTAAAGTCTTTAAAAAATAAAAATGATATAGTAGATATTAATTATGTTCGTTCTAAGGTAACGATGGTATTTCAAAACTTTAATTTATTCAATAATATGGATGTTTTAGAAAATTGTATTATCGCTCAAAGAAAAGTGTTACATCGGTCCTATGAAGAGGCAAAAGAAATTGCTTTGACACAATTAAAAAGAGTTGGTCTTCAAGATCGAGTTAATTATCGAGTAAACGAAATTTCTGGTGGTCAAAAGCAAAGAGTAGCGATTGCTCGAGCCTTATGCATGAATCCGGAAGTATTATTGTTTGATGAACCTACAAGTGCTCTTGATCCAGAAATGGTAGGCGAAGTCCTTGATGTCATTAAAGAATTATCTTCAGAAGGAATGACAATGATTATTGTTACTCATGAGATGAAATTTGCTCATGAAGTTTCAACTAAAGTTGTTTTTCTTGATCAAGGAAAAGTTCTTGAAGAAGGAGATCCGGAACAAGTATTTAATAATCCTAAAAATTCTAGAACTAAAGAGTTCCTTCAAAGATATATAGGATCAAATAAATAACTCATTATATTAATTCAATAATAAAAAGTTTACTTTCCAATAAATATTGCTAAGTAATGTGGAAGTTAAAACAGAATCCACTTAGCCAATATTTGTGCTTGTTAATTTATATGCAATTTTAGGATCGAATTTTTTAATAAATTCGCTAAGCGAAAAATTTTTTTCTTGAGCACTTTTAACTTCAATAGGAACAATGTAACAATCTTTTTTGATTAAAAATTTGATTTCTTGAGTGCTATTATCTTTCTTTAGGTATGCAGTGTAAATTTCATTTATATTAAGAACGTCAAAAATTAAATTTTCATAAATTCCACTATTGGTTGAACCTTTTAAAACATTTTTAATAAGTGAAGATTGAGTTTCAAAGCCATATAAGGCAGTAACTAATCCGATATCAGTTAAATATATTTTAAACTGATCAGGCTTTTCGTAGGCTTTTAATGTCATTTGAGGCGTGGATACATTATAATTTTGTTATATCATCCCAGCATCAATAGGCCAATTAATTGAATTCCCATATTTACGAGCGTTTCTTCTTGACTTAATTACTTTATTGAAATTTTGTATATTCTTTTGATAGTTGTCTTGGTATTGAATAGTAACAATTACTTATTTTTTGTCTATCATTAAATGCTACATATTTTTTATGTCATCACTATATTTAGCGAGAATAGAAAGTTGCTTTTGTATACTTTTTGAAAATTATTTGTTTTAAGGAAAGTATTTACTACATCAGGCATTTTACCAACTACCATAAATTCACGAATTAACTGATGTAACTTTTGATTAATTGAATTTGGAATTTTCTTATAAAGTATGAGAGGATACTATCAATTGTATTATCATCGTATTGATATGCCAAAAAATTTTTTAAAGTCAAGTGAGAACATTTCAATTTGAGTCTTATATCCAACAGGAATTGAGATGATATCTTTATAGTGAAGATCGAGTAATGAACTGGATGATATTATGTCATATCTATCATCAATTGTTAAAAATTTAATCGCAGTTCTGGCATTAGGAAAATGTTGTATTTCATCTAAAAATATCAAAGTATTATAATCAAAAGACTTTATATTTGGAATGGCAATTGAAATTTTTTTGATTATCTAATTTACATTTAAATCACCTTTGTATATATGTTTATATTCTGGATGCTAATAGAAATTAGTTTCTATTATACTCTTGTAATTTGTTTTTCCAAATTCTCTAATAATAAATGATTTTCCAATTTGTTTTGTTCCTTTTATTAATAGGCAGTTTTTATGTTTTCTTTTTAACATAGTAATCATTAAAAATTATTTTATTTAGTTACAAGCAAAAAATCATATATTTGCACCGAATTTGATAATAATTTGCTTAAATTATGCATTTAATTACAAAAAACAACTTTTTAAGGTGTATTGATGGTATTTATTATGTAAATCAACTTGAAAAAGATCATAATTGGAAAATAATACAAGTCTAAAATATATATTTTTTCTTAGAGAAATATCGAATTTGATAATTGAATACACTTTGTTAGAAAAAATAAAACATTTTTATTACTCTTTATTTATTTGTTGTGATAAAATAATTTAGTCTTTACAAGGAGAATGTATTTATGGGAAGAGCACATGAAGTAAGAGCAAAAGCAATGGCCGCAACTGCTGCAGCTAGATCTGCTTTATTTATGAGAGCTTCAAAAGAAATTTATATGGCAGCAAAATCTGGAACACCAGATCCTAATGAAAATTTAGCATTAAGAAGCGCAATTGAAAAATGGAAAGGACAAAATGTTACTAAAGATGTCATCCAAAGAGCAATTGAAAAAGCTAAAGGTGGATCTGCAGAAGCATATGATTCGGGAAGATATGAAGGATTTGCACAAGGCAATGCGACATTTATTATTGATACTTTAACTGATAATGTTAATCGAG
>CANQDY010000120.1 GCA_947593895.1 uncultured Bacilli bacterium | reverse complement strand
TACCACCTTCTATACAGTTGTCAAATATATTTTATCAAAAAAAGACAAAATAAGCAAAGGTATTTACTATATTTATATAAAAAAATTATTAATTATTTGGAAAATCCTTTATAATCAATAATTTTCAATCTTTTTATTTTTGTTCGTAACAATTGTTATAAAACTTTATATTACTTTTTAATTTTAATTGTAATTTGATAATAATCATCAAACTCTATTTCTTCAGTGTCAATATTTATATTATTTTTCTTAATAGCATCCGTTGTTTTCTTTAATTCGTAAACAGCTCCTCTTGCATCAAAAATAGTTTTAACAGGATCTAACACAATGTAATCATTCTTTTGATTTTCGTCATTAGTTTCTGAAGATTTGTTGTCATTACTAGATGTATTAACTTCTTCTTTAGGAGTTTCAGCTCCAATTACTTCAACTTCTTCCTCTTCATCTTCTTTAGGAGTTTCAGTTTCTTCTGCTTCTTTTGGCTCATTTTCTTTTTCAGTATCTTCTTTTTCTTCTTCCACTGGTTCTTCTTTTTGAACAGATACTGGTTTTGCATTTAAAATATCTTCATAAGTATCATTGAATGGATTAGCATCTTGCTTATTTTCTTCCATTTCTGATTCTTTTGATGATTCATCATTAAATGTAGATTCTTCTTTAGGAAGTTCACTATTATAGTCATTAAACATACTATTATTGTTATTATTACTATTATTACTATTATTATCATTATAGTTATTGTTGTTACTATTATCACTATTGTTGTCAACATTATTATTAGGAACATTTACAATATTTAAAGGTTGATTAAATAATCCTCCTTGATTAGCATTAAAGTTTATAGCTGAGAAATTGTTATTGTTTTGGTTAGGGAAAGAAAAATCATTAATAGGTGTATTATTAAAATTATCCATTCCTACTACATTATTCATCGTATTAATATCGTTATTAGCACTAAAATCGTTTGTACTATTGTTAAAACTATTCTGATTCATAAAACTATTCATACCAAAATCAGATTCAGAAGGTGTAAAATTGTTTATAGGTACATCATTAAATTCTGTCTGATTATTGCTAAAATTGTTTGGTGTATCAAAGTTAGGTAAAAATTGATTTTCTTTTGGCTGAATTGTATTTTCTCTTATTTGACTAACAAATGGACTTCCTCCTCCTTCGCCAGAAAAATCATTTGTAGGAGAGGTATTATTATTTTGACTATTATTAGTTCCATCAAACATTGATCCTAACGAATTATAATTATTACCTTGAGGAGTTGAATTTAACATATTATCAGTATTTGACATATTAAGGCTATAATTGTTATTCATTGAGTTAAAGTTATTTTCAGGCTGATTATTTTGATTTTCAAAAGGGTTTGGAGCAGGGGAATTAAATTGATTTGAAAACTCTCCTTGAAAATTATTATTTGGTTGCATATTAACTTGACCAGGAATATTATTAAACATTCCTCCATTTATAGAGCTTTGATAATCATTAAGACCCATACCTCCAAAGTTACTTTGATAACTTGGCATACCACCTGAAGCATTGTTTCCAAATTGACCAAAGTTATTCATAGGCATATTATTATTCATATTATTATTCATATTTGAATTATTATCATTCATCATATTTTGAGGCATTGCCTCTTCACCTCCGTTCGAATTATTATTTATTGCTTCATTATCTGAATTATCTTGATTTGTTTCTTTGAGTTTCTTTATTTCAACATCTAATTCTCTTACTGTCAATCTTTCGTTTCTAATTCTATCAAGCATCATCAGTTGTTGTTCCTTATCTTTTAAATTAAGTAAACTTCGAGCATGCCGTTCGGAAATTTGATTTTTCATTAAGGCATCTTGAACTTCTTCTGGTAATCCTAATAGTCTTAATTTATTGGCAATTGCTGGTTGACTTTTTCCCATTGTTTTAGCAAGACTATCTTGTGTCATATTATCAAGTTCTAGTATTCTCTTATAGGTTCTTGCTTCTTCAATCGGACTTAAGTTCCTTCTTTGTAAATTTTCTAATAAAGATACTTTCGCACTTTCTCGATCATCCATATTTCTAATAATTGCTGGAACAGTTGTAAGTCCTGCTAGAGATGATGCTTTACAACGTCTTTCACCTGCAATTAATTCATATTTATCTCCAGAAGGCCGTACAATAACTGGTTGAATTACTCCATGTTCTTTAATAGATTCTGATAATTCTTCTAATCCTGTTTCATCAAACATTTCCCGTGGCTGAAACTTATTTGGAATGATATCTTCTAACTTTAAATAGACAACTTCACTATCTTTATTACTATCCATACAATCCCTCTTCTCTTTTTAACCCATCTATATTAATATATTACATTAAAATGATTTTTTTTTCAATCTTTTTTACTCATTTTCTAAAAATATTTTCTTTATTTGACACAATTTCCCAAAAACTAAAGATAAAAAAATTTACTATGATGTTTTAATCCATAATAAATTGGGAAATAAAAAAGAAGTTCTTTAAAATTTAAAATTTAAACTTCTTTTATTTTTTTTGATATTCTTTTTTTATTTTTCCATAAGCCCTTGGGTATTTACTTGGAGTTTTATCTTGTTTTTGAATTTTCACTAAAGTTCTTATACTTTCTTCATATGGTAAACTAAATGTATTAACATCTATGATATTAGCTTTGATATCTTTTAAAATTTTATCTGCTTCTTGAATTTCTTCTTTAACGTTTGATTTCATTGCAATTAAATAAGAATTTACTTTAACAAGGGGAATACACGTTTCAATTAAAATACCTAAATGAGCAACAGCTCTTGCTACTACTAAATCATATTTATCTGCTGCTTCTTTTACATAATCTTCAACTCTTATACATTTGGTTTCTATATCATCTAATTCAAGTTCTTTAATTATTTCATTTAAATAATTTATTCTTTTAGCTAGCGAATCTAAAAGCGTTATTTTTAAGTTAGGAAATACAATTTTTAAAACAATACCAGGAAATCCTGCACCAGTTCCTACATCTAAAACTTTTAAGGGCTGATTTAAATCAATAACTTTAATTAATGTTAAACTATCATAAAAATGTTTTAAATAAACATCATTTTCTTTCGTTATTGTCGTTAAATTAATTTTCTCATTCCAACTAATTAACAATTTATAAAACTTATCTAACTTATTTAATTTAGTATCATCTAAAGTTATACCTAGTTTTGTAACTTCTTCTATAAAGTTTTCCCTATTCATGACTTAACCTCTTTAAATAAACACTTAAAACGGCAATATCACTTGGATTAACACCACTTATACGAGAAGCTTGACCTAAAGTAATTGGTTTTATTTGATTTAATTTTTGACGTCCTTCACTGGCAAGATTTGGAATTATTTCATAATCTAAATCTTCTGGTATCTTGATACTTTCTAATTCTTTTAATTTCACTGCTTCTTTTTCTTCTTTAGCTATATATCCTGCATACTTAATAGAAATTTCAACTTGTTCTAACACTTCATCTGAATATTTTAAAGGTATTTTATCTAATTCTTTTAACCTATTAATTTTAATTTCTGGTCTTTTCAAGAACTCTGAAAGTGATAAACCGTCCAAAATAGGGGAGGTATTTAATTTTTCAAATAATTCAGTTTCAAATGGATAAACTTTATTTTCATTTAAATAAGTTTTTAAATCTTCAATATCTTGTAATTTTTCTTTAAATTTTTGATATCTTGCATCATCAATTAATCCAACCTCATATCCATATTTTCTAAGTCTGATATCGGCATTGTCATGTCTTAAAAGCAAACGATATTCGGCTCTTGATGTTAACATACGGTAAGGCTCTTTAGTTCCTTTCGTAACTAAATCATCGATTAAAACACCAATATAAGCTTCGTTTCTTTTTAAGATTAAAGCTTCTTTTCCTCGAATTTTTAGACTTGCATTAATTCCTGCCATAAGCCCTTGAGCAGCTGCTTCTTCATATCCACTAGTACCATTTATT